>DATNQK010000476.1:0-2812 GCA_036704065.1 Stenomitos sp. | reverse complement strand
ACGGGCGATCGCCTGTTTCCAAGCGGTAATCGAGCAAGTGCAGGGAACCGAGCATGACCGCTGGGCCGAGAAAGCCTCGGTGTGTTTGGCGTTGGCACAATCCCATCTGGGTCAACGCGATGCAGCACGCGCCACTGCCGATGCCGTGTATCGCAGCCTGTTTGGCGATCGCCCCCACGAGAATCGGGGCAGTGCGGCTTATTTCATCCAGATTCTAGGGCAAGTTTACGTTAACCTAGCGCAGTTTGAGGTAGCCGAAAGCCTGTTTGCCAAGGCGCTATCGTTTTCTGAATCGAGTCACTATACCCAAGTCCAAGGCAAAACCCTGACGGGGTTAGCAATCATGCAACGCCAGCGGGGCGAAGGAACCCCAGCGATCGCCACCCATCAACAAGCTATTGCGCTATTGGAACGGTTGGGGGCCAAGTGTGATCTCGCAGAGGCGTATTACCAACTGGGCTTAACCCACCTCCAGCGCGAAGACGGACAGCATAAGCCAGCCTTCGAGACGGCGATCGCCCTGTTCCAGTCCATGTCTGCACCGCAACAAGTGGCGAAAGTACAGCGCAGTGCAAAATGATGAGCCATCGCGCAAAATGGCAAAAATCCTGGGTTAAGGCCAAGGAAACTTTGGGGGATCAGCGACCGTCATCCCCGATCATCGTCGGTAGAAGAGAGGGGCTATACTGACAACAATCCACAATAATTAATGCTTGGTTGACGCTGTAGTCTGCCCCTGTATATCGTCTGCGGCAAAGGACGGCAGCGTCACCAAACTGCATGTTGAGTGTTAGATTTTGCGGGTCATGCTGCTTTATGGTCAAACTGCAAGCACCTTCGTCTAAAACAGTGCCCTTTGTCGTTGGCGGTGCGCTCCTGTTGACCGGAGCAATCTTTGCATTGCTGTGGAACGTTGAGGCCCATCGGGACACCCCAACGCCGCGATCGCAACAACTGCCCAACCAACCAGGGCAATTGCCCCTAGACGGCCTCCAACAACTGCCGCAAATTCCCACCCAACCTTTACCCTCTGGGGCCATTAACATCCCCAACTTGCCCAAAGTGCCACAGGTGCCCAACACATCAGGCAACAAGGATGCAGCAGCACTGGTAAACGAGTTGCTGAAAAAGAAATCTTTGACGACAACCCCGATCATCCCAACTCAACCGCTGTCGATACCGAACCAACCCATAATTCCGAGTGGACAAATCCCTCAAACTACTGGGCGATCGCCCGGTCAAGTGCCTGCCGCAAGCGTGCCCAAAGCCCCAACGGGAGTAAAAATAGAGCCCGCAGAATTACTGCCCAATATCCCCGATTCCACAGCGCCTCGGCCTTCCATTCCAAGCAGCGATATACCACGGTCAGCGAGTACCCCTGCCCCCAAGCCATCTGTGACCAAACCCTCTATTTCGTCCTATAGCACCCCCAACGATCCCCACCTGAAACTGGCACCGTCAACCTTTTCTGAACCATCTCCCCTTGTGCCACCAGAAGCATCCCCTAGCCCCAGCGCAGAGATAACCCCTTTGCCTGAACCTTCAACCTCGCCTTAATGACCCAGGCTCTACTTATCGGTGGGCTGGAGCCAATAACTCCTCTTATGCAAATACAACGGTGCGGTTTCCGTACACCAATACCCGATTTTGTAAGTGCGATCGCACGGCTCGGGCTAATACAATTCGCTCTAAATCTTTACCCTTGCGCACCAGATCAGCCGTCTCATCCCGATGGCTCACCCGCACGACATCTTGTTCAATAATCGGCCCCTCGTCTAAATCGGCAGTCACATAGTGCGCCGTAGCGCCAATAATTTTAACCCCGCGCTCGTAGGCGCGTTGGTACGGGTTTGCACCTGCAAAGGCTGGCAGAAAGGAATGGTGAATGTTAATCACTTGAGGAAATTTGGCGACAAAATCCGCACTTAAGACCTGCATATATTTCGCCAGCACCACTAACTCAATGCCGTATTCTTGCAACAAGGCCAGTGCTTCTGCTTCCTGGGCAGGCTTAGTCTCCGGCGTAATTGGAATGTGGCGGTACTCAATGCCAAACTGCTCCGCAATGGGCCGCAAATGGTCGTGATTGCTCACAATCAAGGGAATCTCTGCATTAAATTCCCGTGCCTTCTGTCGCCATAACAAATCGAACAAACAGTGATCTTGACGGCTCACCCAAATAGCAATGCGCGGCACCTCGTCACTAAAGTGCAGTCGCCAGGTGGCTTGCAACGGCTCGGCGATCGCCCCGAACGCAGGCCCAATCAAATTGCGAGGTAGCTTAAATCCCTCTAATTGCCACTCCAACCGTGTTAAAAATAAACCCGCCGAAAAATCCGTATGGTGGTCGGCATGAATGATATTGCCACCATTGGCATAGATAAAATTCGAGAGCTTCGCGACCAGCCCTTGCTGATCGGGGCAAGAAATAAGCAATGTAGCCGTCGCACTTGTCATCGGGATCGTAGGGTAAAATACATAAACTACGGTGGAGAACCGGAGTATAATTATGATAGGTTGATTACTGCCCTGGAATCGCGCTCATCGTGGAACTTTCTTCCAAAAGCGAATATGCACTGTTAGCCCTGATGGCCTTAGCTGATCGGTTTCAAGGGAACGATCCGCTGCAAATCCGGCAAATTGCAGCGCGTCAAGACATCCCAGATCGATATCTAGAGCAACTGCTCGCCACCCTACGGCGATCTGGACTGGTGCGATCGCAGCGGGGGGCCAAAGGCGGCTATATGCTGGCCCGCGAACCCTGGCAGATCACCGTATTAGAAGTGATTCGCTGCATTGAAGGATACGATAT
>DATNQK010000475.1:0-1699 GCA_036704065.1 Stenomitos sp. | reverse complement strand
AAGTATGTGCGGGTAGGCAAACCAAAAAATTGTAGCTTTTTAACCCTTTAGAGGTTAAAACTTAAATGTGTGTGGGGGGCTGAGACCTGGTGACAATTATCATGATGAACCAAACCATAAAAAAAATTTCGCCTCTCCTTCTGGGGATAGCATTCTGCTCCTATCAAGCCATTCAAACGCCGATGGCTCAGGCTACCTCCGTATCTTTGGGGGAAAGTCCTGCCAGTCTAGCGCCTACCGTTTCAGAAAACCTTACCCCCGAGGAACTTAATAGTTCTGCACAAGGCTGCTCTCAGCAACTTTCTGTGGATGTGGTTCCTGATCCATCAGCGCCTAAAGGTGCGGGGGGATTCAACTATCAAGCTCAGACCAATTTTGAAGCTACACCTTCTGGCGTAGGCTCTAGCACTAATCCTAATGGCCTAGATGCAACGGACACATCAAAGTTGCTGGTTGCTCAGGCTGCACCAGATGATTGTTGCGAGATTGGCGGCACTGCGACTTGTGAAGTTGCAGGTTTACCTCCCCAAGGGGGTGGTGCATTGATTTCTCCCCTGGCCTTATTGGGGGCGGCTCCACTGGCTGGTCTTGCCTTTCTGGGGAGTGGTGATCCTAAGCCTGTACCTGTATCCGAGCCGTCTGAAACGGCTGGACTGGTTGCTGGCTTCGGGCTGGTTGGCTTGTTGCTGAGCCGTCGTTTTCGAGCTAAATAGCAAGTTCTAAATTGTTCTATCGGTCTACTCACTGAAGCCTCAGATGATGACTGTCCATTCAAACGTTTGCCGCAGGCACTAGTGCCTGCGGCTGTTTGGTGTTAGACAACTGTTTTGGCTGACCTTAGCTCGACTTTATCCATTTGCGATATATGCTTGAACTGCCAAATCTTTGATTGCCCTCAAGCATCAAGGTATGGGGGCAGAAGGTTAGGCTAGGACATCAACAACAAAAGATGAGAGCGATGAATTGAACCTATGGATCGTTCAGCTCGGGCGGTTTTTGATTGTGCTCAAGGCACAAAGATATTCGGGGTCAACACAGATCAGTGGCTCCAACGCACCACCGATTACAGTGATCGCCTTCAAGCGCTAACCGCAACGGGGCAATTCCCTCGGATTCTGCTGGCTCAGGCTAATCCGATTGAGTTTATGGCAGGGTTTATGGCGGCCTGTAGGGCTGAGTGTCCTGTCTTTGTCGGCAACCCTGCTTGGAGTATCCAAGAGTGGCAACAGGCACTGCAAATTACCCAACCGCATCAAGTCTGGGGCACGCTGCCTCCATCAGTAGAATGGCAGCCACCAACCACAACCCATCCTGGAGAACGGGGTTGGATTATGATTGCCACGGGCGGTTCTTCAGGGAAACTCAAGTTCGCTATCCATACTTGGCAAACCTTAACGGCTGCAGTCGATGGATTTCAAAGCTTCTTTGTAACACCTACCATCGATTCTTGTTGTGTGCTGCCGCTCTACCACGTCAGTGGGCTGATGCAGTTTATGCGATCGCTCCTCACAGGAGGGAAATTGGTCGTTTTGCCCTTTGCAGAGTTGATCCAAGGTCAGTCTCGGGATTCGCAGTGGAATGAATTTTTAGCAGCAGAGAGCGCCATACCCCAGACGTTTTATCTTTCCTTAGTCCCCACGCAACTCCAGCGATTACTGCAACATCCCCAAAGAGTGGCTTGGCTCCAGCGCTTTCGCAC
>DATNQK010000474.1:0-1831 GCA_036704065.1 Stenomitos sp. | reverse complement strand
GGTACCCGATGTGCAAGATCTCTCCATGACCACCAATGGGTTTTTGTTGACGGATCTTGCAAAACCGCTTTTTGAGGCAGGGTTACGGCGGATTAACATTAGCCTGGACTCTCTCGACCCCAAGACGTTTGGACAAATCGTGGGGGATCGTTCTCCTGCTTTAAATGTGCGCTGGCAACAGGTATGGGAGGGGATTCAGTCTGCCTATCAGGTGGGCTTTAATCCCTTGAAGCTCAATGTTGTGGTGATTCCGGGTGTGAACGATTCCGAAATTCTCGATCTCGCTGCGCTCACGTTGCATCGGCAATGGCATGTCCGCTTTATTGAATTTATGCCCATTGGCAACGCCGATTTGTTCGGCCAAAAGGGCTGGATCGCCTCCGAAGACCTCCGCCAGCAGATCCGAGAGCGTTGGGGGCTAGAGGCGTCTCAGGTGAGGGGCAATGGCCCCGCCGATGTGTTTCGGATTCCAGGCGCGCAAGGCACGTTAGGGTTTATTAGTCAGATGTCGGAGTGTTTCTGTGATCGCTGTAATCGAATGCGGCTCTCGGCAGATGGTTGGCTGCGCCCCTGTTTACTGAACGAAACCGGACAGATCAACCTCAAAACGATGCTGCGTCAAGGCGTTGGCTTAGAACAGATGCGCGATCGCGTGCGGGAGTTACTGGCCTTAAAACCAGAAATTAACTATAAAGGACGCGATTCAGGCACCACTGGCCAACCCTATACGCGTACTATGTCGCAGATCGGCGGATAGTGATGGGGAAGCAGTGGGCATTTTTGCAGCCTCAGCCCTACAGCGGCAAAGGGGAAGGGGCGATCGCAGTGTTGGGCTGTCTGGTGTGGGGGGCGGCCATCCTCCTGCGCCGTAATCAGTTGCCGGATTGGACGGTTGTAGAGGCTTGCTTCGAGGCTTTATCTTTTACTGTATTTGCAGCTTTGCCCCTGTTTGGACTTGCGACACCTTGGGGGCAACGTTTCGCGCAGCGGGTGTTACTGCCGCGACAGGGCTTGATGACCCAATGTTTGTTATGCGGCGGGTTGGCGTTTTACTTGGCGCTCGGTTGGCGACTGGAACTATCCTCTCAACACTTTCCTGGGTTTGAGCAACTCGAAGGACTTTGGATTCCCCACGCCTGGGCCGTGAATGCTGTCTTATTTTTGGGCAGCGTATTTGTCGCCGCTCGGATTCCCTTTGTCGTCTTAGCGCTGAGGCATTGTCCCCACAACGGAACCCGCCGCCACTTGCTGCAACAGTTAGGCCTGCTGCTGGTTGGGTTGGGGGTGTTGTTAGGGTTGCGGCAACAGGGCATTGCTCTAGAAGGGGTAGGCGTAGCTGTCGTCTATGGTTTGGTGGCCTGGAGTGTCATTGCACCATCTCAGCCTAAAGGGGGCCTTCCTGGCCTTACCCTGCGCGATTTGGGCTTGATGGTTCTGTGTGCAGGCATCATTTACCTGTTTTCAGTTCCTTCCTTCGGCTTTGGTGTGTTTGTTGCCGCCGATTTATTTGTAGTTGTCCTTGTGTATGGAAGCGGATTAGGCCGCGAACACTTTGGTTATAGTTTCCAACTGCGGTGGGTGGATGTTGGTTCTGTCGTGCTCATCACTGCGATCGCCATTGCAGTGCTTTCGCCATTGGCGCTTGTTTCGGGCTTTGTACAACCTGAGCGAGCCGAACAGTCTTTAACCTTGCCTACCGTGTTGAGTTACTACATGCTGTTTTCCTTGCGGGTGGGTTTATTTGAAGAACTCTTTTTCCGCGCCGGACTCATGGTGCTGTTTCGGGATTTGCTGCTACAACGCAAAGCGTCCTTGTCACCCTCTGCGCTGA
>DATNQK010000473.1:0-2824 GCA_036704065.1 Stenomitos sp. | reverse complement strand
GAAGCTACGGCATTCGTGTGATTTCACTATGCCCTGGCTCTGTGAATACGCCGCTATGGGATAACCCGAAAGTACAAGCTGACTT
Source organism: Stenomitos sp. (assembly GCA_036704065.1). Classification (GTDB taxonomy): domain Bacteria; phylum Cyanobacteriota; class Cyanobacteriia; order Thermosynechococcales; family Thermosynechococcaceae; genus JAAURS01. The sequence continues at coordinate 2,739 of DATNQK010000473.1, read as the reverse complement.
TGCGCGCAACTTGATGCTCACCCCTGAAGACGTAGCACAAGCGATTGTTAATGCAGCGATGTTGCCTCAACATGTCGTCATCGACGAACTCGTTCTAATGCCCAATACTGGAACGTTTTAGCAAAAAGAGTTTCGGGCGCGAGAAGTGGTTTCTTGCTGCGCCGGATGTCCGATGTCCGTGTTCTTAATTGTGTTTACTTGTAACTTATGACGATTTCTTCTCCTAACGTATTTGAGAGTTCTAACAACGGTTCTCCCGTCACTCATCCTGCTAGAGAAACCCGCAGCAGTAGTGCGAAAGATCTCCCTCGCCACGAAGTGACCCAAGAAGAAATGATGAATGCGGTGGAAACCTTGTTGGTTGGGGTCGGGGAAGATCCTGAGCGAGAAGGATTATTAAAAACACCCAAGCGTGTGGCTGAAGCAATGCGCTTTTTAACCAGCGGTTACCAGCAATCATTAGACGATTTGGTGAATGGCGCCATCTTCGACGAAGGTCATGACGAAGTTGTGCTCGTGCGCGATATCAACTTGTTTAGCATGTGCGAACACCATATGCTGCCGTTTTTAGGAAAAGCCCATGTGGCTTACATCCCCAATCAAAAAGTGATTGGTCTAAGCAAACTGGCGCGCATTGTAGAAATGTACTCTCGACGTTTACAGGTGCAAGAGCGCTTGACACGCCAAATTGCCGAGGCTGTCAAAACAGTGCTAGAGCCCCAAGGGGTTGCCGTAGTAATCGAGGCCAGCCATATGTGTATGGTCATGCGCGGTGTCCAAAAGCCAGGCTCTTGGACGGTCACTAGCTCAATGCTCGGCGTGTTCCGCGATGACTCTCGGACAAGGGAAGAGTTTCTAAACTTAATCCGTCATCCGCAAAATTTTTAGAGCACAGCCTCAGGGAGTAGTTGGGAGAATGTATCATCCCAACTACTTCTTCCAGCCTTCTTTCGGTGCTCAAGCTGTGACTGCATCTAAGTTTCACGCACCCCAAGCAACCCGAATAGAGAAATTTAAGGACGTGTCAAGTACGCTTCCAGGGCCTGCTGCATTACGGGAATGGACGGTGGTTCGCCAATCCATTGTTCATAGGCAGCAGCACCTTGAAAAACCAACATATCTAACCCATCAATGGCCACTAGTCCCCGTTGCGCAGACAGTTCAAGCAACCGGGTTGGTCTGGGGGTGTAGATCAGGTCATAGACCACAGCTTGGGTGGGAAGTTGAACCAGATCGCTTTGCTCCAACGGTGTCGCATCCCGATGAGGATGCATGCCAATGGGGGTTGTATTGACCACCAATTCTGAACGCGGCAGTAAAGATGGCAGAGCATCCCACTGATGCGTCTGAAGCGTGATACCAACGGCTGCCACATCACTCTGTAGCGATCGCAACTTATCGAGATCGCGGCCTACCGCATGAATCGCAGCGCATCCGAGTTGGGCACAAGCAGCAATCACAGCACGGGCAGCACCACCATTGCCCAAAATACAAGCTTCAATACTGTGCCACGGACGATTTAAAGGAAGCAGAGGCGCTAAAAACCCTTGCACATCCGTATTAGTGCCCATCCAGCCTTCAGCTTGACGGACGACGGTATTAACCGCGCCTACCGCCTGAGCAAGAGGCGATATGGTTTGGAGATAAGGAATAATGGCCTGTTTGTGAGGAATGGTGACATTGAACCCCTGCCAATCAGTAACCCACAGGCCAGATAGCGCTACTTCTAGGCTAGAGGGGTCAATGTTAAGTGGCAAATAGACATACTCTAAAAAAGAATGTCCAAGACGCACAGCTCGCTCTTGTAGCGCAGCATTGTGCATCAGAGGCGACAAGGAATGTTTGATCGGACAACCCATGACGCCTAGAAGCTTAGTGTTGCCCGTTATTGTGATCATAATGATGTGAAACTAGAGCTTGACTTGTGCGGCACAACGTTTAAATTGGCCGTCAAGATCATACACAGGCATGCCACTTGCCTGTCAGCTCAGATCAAACTGCTTCAAAATCCTTTTCACCAGTCCGAATCCGCACAATCTTGTCAATCGGCGCAACGAAGATTTTACCATCGCCAATTTCACCTGTACGGGCAGCACCGACAATCTTATCGATCACCATATCGACTTGACTGTCCTCAATGACGATCTCAATCTTCAGCTTTTGTAAAAACTCCACTGTGTATTCAGAACCGCGATAGCGTTCTGTTTGACCCTTTTGACGACCGAAACCGCGGACTTCAGAAACGGTCATGCCCACGATACCCGCGTTGACCAACGCGATTTTGACTTCGTCAAGCTTGAATGGACGAATAATAGCCTCAACCTTCTTCAAAATCGTTCTCCAGCGCTACAAATCTCGATATAAATCAGACACACCCTTTTCTATCACCGCCAGCAAAGGGGAGCTTGTAGCAGAATATACCGTTTTTGTCTTTGTCTGCCAAAGTCTTTAGAGTGAGACCTGCAACGCTGTGTCCTTTCAATTCAGATTTTCGTTGTCCTTCCTACAACTATTGCATCGCTAAACCGCTTAAAGTAGGGAGGACTCAAGGCGTAACGCGCTTGCACAAGCGCTTACGTTAGAGTGGTGCAAAGTAGAGCAATATCTTTTGCTTAGCATGCAATATAGCAATGTGCTTCTGTATCGTTTTGCTAAGTATGATGGTTCAACGGCCACTGCTTTCCTGAAGCGGTCGTTTTTGCTTGAATAAACTTGAATTAAGATTTGTTGGGTTGAAAG
>DATNQK010000472.1:0-4009 GCA_036704065.1 Stenomitos sp. | reverse complement strand
GCAATGCCTGAACCAGTGAGTGATCGCAGAGGACTAACCTCAGGTACTGTCGGGCCGGGGGAAGAAGGTTGGGTCATTGCATCGGTTGCAGGATGTATTCGTAAGAAGGACAACGGTTAGGTTGCAAGCATCAAGGATAATTCTCATCCCTCTCTACCATACGCAACAGGTACTGACCGTATCCATTTTTCTGCAAATCTTTACTCAAGATTTTAACTTGGTCTTGGGAAATATAGCCCATGCGGTAGGCGACCTCTTCAATGCAAGCCACCTTCAGCCCTTGCCGTTCTTCCAGGGTTTCCACAAACAATGCTGCTTGCAGAAGGCTCTCGTGTGTGCCCGTATCCAACCAAGCCGTACCTCTTCCCAACTTTTCAACCTTCAGTTGTCCCCGCTCAAGATAGGCCTTATTAATGTCTGTAATTTCTAGTTCGCCCCGAGCGGAAGGGGTCAGTTGCTTCGCAAATTCAACCACTTGATTGTCGTAAAAATACAATCCGGTCACTGCATAATTTGACTTTGGATGCTGAGGCTTCTCTTCAATCCCAACCACTTGTCCTTGGGCATCCATTTCTAAGACGCCATATCGCGCTGGGTCTTTGACCCAATAGCCAAATACAAGACCCCCAGACTGTAAGCGAGTGGCAAGTTGGAGTTTTTCTACCAAGGATTCGCCATAGAAAATGTTGTCGCCTAAAATCAACGCAACATTATCTTGACCAATAAAATCGCGACCAATAATAAATGCTTGAGCAAGCCCTTCTGGACGAGGTTGCGAGGCATAAGAAATCTGAAGCCCCAAGTGATGACCATCGCCAAACAATTGTTGAAACAGGGGTAAATCTTGAGGGGTGGAAATAATCAGAATTTCTCGAATGCCCGCCCACATTAAAGTCGAGAGCGGGTAGTAAATCATGGGTTTATCGTAGATGGGCATCAACTGCTTTGAAATAACCCGCGTTACGGGATACAAGCGTGTGCCCGATCCCCCTGCAAGAATGATTCCTTTCATCTGAGTGCCCTCTCTAGAACCCTAACCCCAGCCGTTGCCGTTCGTAACGCTGTGCTGTCACCGTGTTACACCACTCTTGATGGTCAAGATACCACTGCACTGTTTTTTGCAGCCCAGACTCAATCGACTCTTGGGGTGTCCATCCTAATTCGTGGTGGAGCTTATTAAAATTAATCGCGTAGCGTCGGTCATGACCCGGTCGATCTTGGACAAATTGAATCAAACTATCGTGAGGGTAGTGAGGTGAATCAGGGCGTAGGTCATTGAGAATTTGGCATAGGTACTGTACCAGCCACAGATTTGTTCTTTCGGCCCCACCGCCAATGTTATAGGTTTCGCCCACCCTACCGCGCTCTAACACCACCCGAATGGCGCGACAATGATCTTCCACAAACAGCCAATCGCGAATATTTTGCCCATCTCCATAGATGGGGAGCGGTTTACCATCTAGGGCATTTAAAATCACCAAGGGAATTAACTTCTCTGGAAACTGATAAGGTCCATAGTTGTTAGAACAGTTGGTGATTAGGGTCGGCAAACCATAGGTATGAAAATAAGCCCTTGTCAGATGATCAGAGCTAGCCTTGGAGGCTGAGTAAGGGCTATTGGGTGCATAGGGGGTTGTTTCCGAAAAGGCAGGGTCTTGCGAGCCTAAGGAGCCAAACACCTCATCGGTGGAAATATGCAAAAAACGAAACGTCGATTGTTTGTCTTCTGGCAAACTGCGCCAGTACAAACGCACTTCCTCTAATAAGTTGAAGGTCCCGACTACATTAGTTTGAATAAATGGCTCGGGACCGTCAATCGAACGATCCACATGGGTCTCAGCCGCAAAGTTCACCACAGCCGTTGGTTGATATTGGGTTAAAAGTTGTCCCACAAGGGCGCGATCGCCAATATCACCATGCACGAAAACATGATGCTGATCGGTTTCAAGCGCAGCTAGAGTAACCCGATTGCCCGCATAAGTCAGCTTATCGAGCGTAATAACCAAAGTGTCCGACAGCGATCGCTCCTGTAAGACAAAATTAGCTCCGATAAACCCAGCACCACCAGTGACCAGAATGCTTCTCATAATGACCTGTAAACTTGAATCGAGGGTTTACATAATCCGTATCAGTTAACAGAGCCAAGGAAGCTGGCGTTCGAGACAATAACCTTGCCGCGTTCAAAGTATTTTAGTTTAATGTGTAACCTGCAAGGGTCACATCAGAATTAGGAGTCAGACGCAGGCACCACCCCTAAAAGAATAAGCTTATCGATCACTTCGTCGACACAGTCCTCTAAAGGTTTTGCCCCGGTATGCACGATGAGTTCTGGATGCTCAGGTGCTTCATAGGGAGAGGAAATGCCTGTAAATTCAGCAATTTGACCTGCTCTAGCCTTTTGATACAACCCTTTCACATCCCGTCCTTCACAGGTTTCCAGGTCTGCATCGCAATAGATCTCTAGAAACTGGCCCGATGGCATCATTGCTCGAACTCGATCACGATCTGCGCGAAATGGAGAAATAAAAGCCGTTAGGACAATCAATCCCGCTTCGGTAAATAGCTTTGCAACTTCACCAACACGGCGAATATTTTCTGTGCGGTCTTCTGCTGAAAATCCTAGATCGCCACATAACCCATGTCGGACATTGTCTCCGTCAATCACAAAAGTGCGACACCCTAAGTGATGCAAACGATCCTCAACCGCATGAGCTAAGGTTGATTTGCCAGCACCCGATAAACCTGTAAACCACAAAATAACACTCTTATGATTATTTTGAGCTTCGCGATCTGCACGAGAAATAACGGCAGAATGCCAGACAACATTAGTAGACTTCATAGATTGTTAAACGCTTCGTACCAACGATAAAGGAAATCCTCAACTTTGAATAGATAGGCTTAGCACTTTAGACGTGCTATTGCTTAGGCGAAGAAGAGGAAGATGGCTCCAGATTGGTTGAGTGTTCTGAGGGAATTTTGCCATTCAGTCCTCCCAAACTATCATCTGGCGCCATGGCATAGTAGTCCTTAGCGTGGAAATAATAGTAGCTATCTGGTTCATTTTCAGGAATGACCCCATTGACTACTAAGCCCAACAACGTAGCTCGTTTGGCACCATGATGGACATCACCACTGGCCTTGGCAAGTGCTGCCTTAGATGTGTCGGCTGATGGTGTCGTTAAAACGCCAGGACGGGCAACCATCAGCAAGCCATCGGTCATTTGTGCCACTAGCAAAGCATCAGATGCAACTGCCAAAGGAGGGGTGTCAATAATGACGTAGTCGTAAACTTCACGCCACTCACCGATGAGGTTTGCCATACGATGGGAATCTAACAGCCGCACAGGATTGGGGGGAATAATCCCTGCAGTAATAATATCTAAAAATTCATTTTCAGAGCGTACAACACCAGCCCACTTACCAGGCTCAACTAGAATATTGCTAAGACCAACTGAGTTGGGCAACTCCCAAATTTGGTGCTGAGATGGACGACGCAAATCTGCATCTACTACTAAGACTCGGTGCCCTAACTCTGCAAAAACTAAAGCGAGGTTAGCAGTCGTTGTAGACTTACCTTCCTGAGGTACAGAGCTGGTCATCACAATGACTCGGGGGGGATTATCCGAGCTGAGAAACCGAATATTGGCTTGCAGCATTCGGTAAGCTTCACTAATTGCAGATCTGGGGTCATCTCGAACGGAGAGTTTGGGTGTAGCCCGATCTAGATTTTTGAGGCTGACCTTTGCGCTGCCTTCTAATTGTGGGATGGTGCCTAGAACGGTTAAGTCGAAGATCTCTTCGGCTTCCTTAACGCTCTTAACTGTGGTGTCAAGCGCCTCTAGGATCAGGGCAGTACCAATCCCTAGCAGCAGCCCGAGTATGACCCCAATTAGGATGTTCATCAGCCATATCGGTGAGACAGGCATGTCTGGGATGGTTGCCGCTTGAACCACATCTACGTTGCCGACGTTTTGATTTTCAGAAATCCGAAATTGTTGCCAGCTCTTAA
>DATNQK010000471.1:0-7679 GCA_036704065.1 Stenomitos sp. | reverse complement strand
TGCCGCCATAGTTGTACTCTTGCCACTGCTGATGGTGGTTCTCGTCTCCTTCTCTTCCTCGGTATCGCTGACCGAACTGCCCCTGTTCCAAAGCACAGCATGGACAGTTCAACACTACCAGCAGGCTTGGTTGGGAGGCCATTTTCTGAGGGCTTTTACCAATTCTTTGTGTGTATGCCTAGGCGTGACAGGGCTACAAATTACCACTTCGGCACTCGCGGGTTATGCTTTAGCGCGCCTACAGTTTTGGGGTTACTCAACCGTCCTTTTAGTTGTCCTGAGTACCTTAGTGATTCCGTTTCAGCTTTTGGTCATTCCTATTTTCTTGGTGCTTAGGTCGGCTCACCTACTCAACACCTATGGTGCATTGATCTTGCCTACTGCTGCCAATGGATTTGGCATTGTCCTGATGCGCCAATTCTTTATTACAATCCCAGTTGAATTAGAAGAAGCAGCACAACTCGATGGTGCCTCGCGATGGCAAATTCTCTGGCAGGTGTTGCTACCCTTAGCGCGTCCAGCCATCGTCACACTGTTTCTCTTCACCTTTATTGGTGAGTGGAACGATCTGTTTAAGCCCTTGGTGTTTACGACCAAGCCAGAGCTGATTACGGTTCAGTTAACGCTGGCGAGCTTTCAAGAGCAGTTTACAAATGACTGGCCTTTAATGATGGCGGCAGTGGTGATCTCTAGTATTCCGATTCTGATCCTGTGTGTATTAGGACAACGTCAACTTATTCGCGGCATTGCGACCACAGGGCTGAAAAACTAAGGGCTTAAACATCTAGTGTTTAAGCCCTATGACTAAATCGTTAGGATAGCTGCGATGTAGTCAAGACCTGAGATGCACTCAGCTCTGTTACCAAAGACCTTTGACGGGAGTTGGCATTGGAGGTGGTGGGAAGTCACCTGCCCCTGTGGGCATCGGTGGGGCGACAGGCATTGGCGTGGGCTCTACTGCTTGGGGAATGGGAGCAGGTACTTCACGATTGCAGACTTTGGTTGCCCAGGTATTGGCATACTGGGTAACCATAATTTCCTTGCCAGGCACAATTCCCATTCGTGCGACGGTGCTTGGGCTAATGTAGGTCGTTAAGGTTTGCCCGTCTTGAGCCGTTAAGGTGACTTGATTTTTCTTGTTGATGGAAGATACGGTTCCTTCAAACTTCCGTTCTACAGTTGGAGCTTGTAGATTCTTGACCATTTTCTGCGCGTCTGGATCAAACCCTACCAATTCGCCGCGCTTAAAACCATCGGATTGAATAGCGGGATCCGCCAGGGTGTAGGTCTCTGTTTTTCCGTCCAGTAAACGCACCACGAGTGTGTTGCCAGCCACAGATTGCACGACGCCATAGGTGCTAGGTAACTTTGTTTTCTGGCTCTGGCTAGGGGTGATGGATTCGGTTGAGTCTACTACGGGTGGAGTAGGATCAGCGGCACGCGCAGGTGCTACGCTAACTGCCGCAAGTGTTCCTCCGAGCAGCAACCCCGTAGCTATCATTGTTTGATGTCGTTTCATTGAGCGGTATCTCCTCGGTTCATTTAGCAATATCAAACAGTTCAGTTACCCCCGAGCAACTAGGCTGAACGCAACCTGTTGATCCTCATGTCTGAGGTTTTACACATTTGAAACTCTAATATAGTCAGTTACTCTGTTCCTACGCCAGACCAAAATTGAAAGAATTTACATCATTTTTCAATATTTAGGCACCTAATGCGACTTTACCTTATTTGGGCTAAGGGACGGGACTGGTTGGCATGGTTGCCTCAGACTATAGAACAGTCTAAGGGTTTCAATCCTCCCGTTTTAGAAGGTATTTACATCCTTCCAGCCGACACACTTCGCGTTTAGGCATAGGGTTTAGTTGTCATTTATCTGCTGCGTTTGGAGCAAAATTTTACGAAAAGAAAGGCTGCGATCGCTACGGCTCAACCAGAAGCACCGTTGAGTCTGCTCCCAAAGATCCGCAACTTTTCAATCTAAAAGAATTCGGCGTCTGTTCATGCTGAGCTTTTTTCTCTGCTAGATCTTGCTAAAACTACTCATGGATCAAGCAGTGGTCACTTTGTCAATCATTTGTTATACTCTTTAACAAATCTAGTCCATGCTTGAGCAGCAGCGTTCAGGAGCACAACGATGGATCATACATTTCAACTCTCCATGGAACAGGAATTCAGCATTCGTTCCTTCGCCGATCAAGTCCAGCATCTCTCACGAGAAGAAGCACAAGATTTTCTGGTCAATCTTTACCGCCAAATGGTGATGAAAGAGACCATGTACAAGCATTTCTTGGCACAAGAGTGGGGGTTAGGCGTTAAACCTAACTTTGGAGGTTAGAGCTGGAATTGCGCTTTGTAGATCGACCTCGATCTCTTGTTTGGTTCTCGCGGATGAATCGAGCTAGGGTACAGGGGCGGTTCTCAAGGCCATAAGACATAACCCAAGTCTGCGGCTTATTGCCCGATGCCGCCTTTAGAAAATGAGCGGTGTGTTGGCACTCCTCGCACTTTCCAGCTTCTTGATAATAGAGGGCTTAATGCGTTCGAATTCGGTTTTCAAAATTCGCTTGCTTGCCGTAGGTGGGGCAGTAGAGATTGCCTGTTTAGCCATCACAAGCCAGTTTTGAAACAACTGCCGTTGGTAAGGAGCAATGGTAATGGTTTTGACGTTTGCTGGTTCCTCACTGTACTCAGAAGCAAAAAATAGCAGTAAGTAGTAGCCCTCGTGGCTGAGTAACTGTAGAAATTCTTGACTCAACGCCTGCTTTAAGTCTAAATAGCACGGCAACCATCTCGCCCCAAGCTGAGAATCGTAAATGGCAGTAATCCACAGCATCATCGGATGAGGCGCCATGAGGCATAGAAACTGATTGTACCTAGAACTTAAAAGACGCTGTTGAATTTCGGAGCGCGATAGCATCACCCATAGACCTACGGCCTCATCCGTATCAGAGGTTAAAATCCTGGGGAATACGATTTCAGCGACTGGCTTATCGTCTGGCCAACCCACCGACCATCCGGCCTGCTCAATCGACCAAAATCGCTGCTGTGGCAGTGGAATGTTAGGAACATGGGTAGATCGAGACGAGTCGAGCGACCCTGTATCAGGTTTGGTTTCAGTCGCCTCAGGTACCGTTTGGGCAAAGGCAGGATCTGCACCTGACTGCCGCTGCGGCACACCACCCTCCTGTTCGTCCCGAATCCGCTCCAGGATTTTGAGAATCTCCACCATATTTTGGGGACGATCCTCTGCCTTTTTGGCCATGCAGCTCATGACCAAGTCTTCTAGCCCAGGCGGCAGTTTAAGATGCGGCGACGTATCTGCAAAACGCTTCGGTGGTTTTTCCTTGTGAGCTTTGTACCAACTTAATAACGTATGAGCATCCGGCTCGATGGGCATCTTGCCTGTCAATGTTTCGAACATTGTGATGCCAAGGCTGTAAATATCAGAGCGAGCGTCTAAGTCTTTGCCTTCAATTTGTTCTGGCGAACTATAGGCTAAGGTGCCCATAAACGAACGGGTCTGCCGTGATTCTCCCTGCTGATCTCGAAATAGCTTGGCAATGCCAAAATCTAATACCTTGGCAACCTCCCCTAGCCCAGGATCCGAAATTACAAAAACATTGCTAGGTTTGATGTCCCGATGCACAATTTTGCAAACTTTGCCATCAATTTTGATGCCATCATGGGCACACTGCAAACCGAGACAGATGTGACGGGTTAGCTTAAAAAATCGTTTTACAGAGAGAGGGGCTGTGACAATAACGTCATTTAAGTTCTTGCCCTCCATATATTCCATGACGTAGAAGGGGGCTTCCCCTTGATGAACGCCATAGTCTAAAACCCGCACAATGTGAATACTACGTTGGCCAAGTTGTGCCCCAGTTCTCGCCTCATCTGCAAACCGTTGCTTCATATTTGAATTGAGCAAGGTTTGCGACAAAAACTTGACAGCGACTGTGACATCACCCAACAGTTGATCTTCTGCTCGGTAAACTTTACCCATAGAGCCCTGACCGATCAGCTGGATCAATCGATAACGATTGATTAAGGTTTTTCCAATGTTGGGGTCTAGTTGCTCATCCATGCCAGTAGTTTCTCTCTAGGCCGTCAAAACGGCCCCATATATTCTTAAGGCAAGCAGATTCCGTCCCCCCTACTCACTACTTTGCCGTTCACTTGAATCCGAACTTTATTCTTTTCTATTTTAAAGGCCTAACGTCAGGGAAAAGAGGTACTGACAGCACTTGTTACCATGATGGGCCTGCTGAGGCATAGCCTCTCAATTATGCCCAATTCTGCATGACCTTGTGCAAATGAGACCCAGTAATCTTATCCATTTAAGGTTTTTGGGCTTGACTATGGATGCAAAGACTACACCTTTTCTTTATAAAAACTGCATTGACTTATAATTTTTATTCCTCTGGATAGAATCTTTTTTGCTCGGTGAAGCTTATTATATGCTCAGGCTATTTTCCTGCAATTGGGTATCTTGAGTCAGAATAATCGTGCATGTCGGTATACGATTAAGGAGAACAACAGTCATTTCATATTTCTCAGAAAACAGGTTTGGCTATCTAAAGTTTCTGAAATTGAATTGAGTATAAGGCCTTGATTAGAACGATGTTTCTTATAAGGGTCACACGTCACTATTGCTCACAATTAGTCATTGAGGGGACGTAGGGAATAACGCCTCGTACCCGAAATGATTGCGACAGAGCCCATAAGCATTGCCTATGAATTTCCAAGATATTTACACCTTTTTCGAAGAGCCGCCTCCTATTTATTTAGGTAAGGAAGCTGCGGTTTGTTATGTGCTTGCTACTTTAATGCAAAAGGGGGATTCTTATGCCACGGCACTTATCCAGTCTTTGGAAACCGACTATCCACAGTATCGTTTATCAGACACTGTGCTCTACGGTGCCCTTAAGTTTTTAGAGAATGAAGATATTGTTGATGGCTACGAACAGAGAGCTGAAGGTAGAGGGCGGCCTCGGAAAATGTACCATATCAAGGAAGATAAGTTAGATCTTGCCAAGCAGCTCAGTCGACTTTGGTATGATTACCTGACTCAGATTGGTCAGGATCATGTGCAGGCTACTCAAGAACGTCGTCAACAGTTTCAATAGCAATATCAGCTAATCATGATAAGCCAGTCATTTCTTGTGGAAATGGCTGGCTTTGTGTCGAAATCTTAATGTTAGGGCGATTCCAGGTTCTTCGTTCCAGCATTCAGTTCGTTGAGTTTGTCGCGAACCATTTGGATGTCTTTCCACATCAACCATTTCGGGCTGCCAGTTTCTCTCGATGCATTTCTAAGAAGGTAGGCAGGGTGAAAGATCGGCATACAGAGGTAGCCTTGCCATTCCATCCACTGGCCTCGAATTTTAGTGATGCCTCGCTTATCGCCTGTTATGCCGCGTACGGCGGTTGCACCCGTTAGCAAAATGATTTTAGGGTTAACGAGGCGAATTTGTTCCATCAGATAAGGTTTGCAGGCTTCCGCTTCTTCTGGGGTAGGGGTTCGGTTTCCGGGCGGACGGCATTTGACAATGTTACAGATGTAGACATCTGTGTCTGAGTTGAATTGAACAGAGGCCAAAATTTTTTCTAAAAGCTGCCCTGCTTTGCCAACAAACGGTAGGCCTGTTTCATCTTCGTTTTGGCCTGGGCCTTCACCAATAATCAAAATCGGAGCATGGGGATTGCCACGGCCTACGACTGCATGGGTGCGATATTGGCCGAGGTCGCAGCGTTGGCAAGTGTTGCAATGTGGCACCATGGCATCGATAGATTCATAGGTGCCAGGCGGGATGGGGATGGTGACACTGGTGGGAATGAGAGACGCATCAAAGTTGTTGGGTGGGGCAGGAGCTGAATGCTCGGAGGAATTGTTCCAGTCGAATAGACTTGTTTGTTCTGCTGAAGCCATGAGCGGTGCCTAAGAGTTCTGTGAGGAAGTACAAGGATGGCCCACGAGGGAAGAACGAGCTAGGGAGTTGAAATGACTTCGCGCTTCAGTGCATGTTGCAATCGTGGCAATAGTTTTTCCACATAAGCGGGCCAACCAATGACGATGGATTGGCGGTGCGCTAGGGTGGATGGATCCAGCGCATCAAAACTAAATTGCAGCGGTGTTCCTTCGAGGTCGCAACAGATCAGTCCTGCTTGTTGGGCTAGGGCTGCGGGGCCGACGGTGTCCCACAGCTTTACGCGACCATTAAAGTAAAGATAAAGGCCCGCCCGTCCTTGAATCACTTCTAAAACCTTTAACCCGAAGCTCCCAAGGGTGTAAAACTGGGCTTCTGGAATGGTCTGATGGATCATGTGACCATACTGGCGCTGATCGCGATCGCCCAGCAATATGGGGCAATACTCTAAAGATGGTTCAGGGGGTTGGGTGGGCTGTAGAGGTTGTCCTGCGTCTAACCCCTGGGCCGTAAATAGTCCCCAGTTGGGGCCTCCATAGAAGATTTGGTTAGACTCAGGTCGTAGGATCCATCCAGCTTTGGGCTGGTTTGCCTGCAATAGGCCCGCCATAATGGCATAGTCTGGGCGTCTATTAATAAAGTCTTCGGTGCCATCAAGGGGGTCAATCAGCCATAACCGCTCTAGACCTTTTGCTGCTGTTTGAATTGAGCATTCATTCTCTTCTGTAATAATGCCATCGTCTGGGAACCAGGTCTGAAACTGCTGGGCCAATTGACGATCTAGCGTCCGATCAATTGCCGTGACAAAGTCTTCTGGGCCTTTTTGCTCAACCTGGAACGGTTGCCGAGCCATGTGCTTAGCCCACTGTCCTGCCTCAACTAGGGCGGTTTGAATATGGGTCAGTGGTAAGGCTGAAGACATTTCCATAAGGGTTTAAAGAGAAGGGGAGAGCAAGGCATTCAATATGGACAACCTACAACTGGGCTACTTGAGGTCTAATAAGCCATTTTCTTTGAGTTTTGGATTAAACCGCAGGGGTTCTGTAACGCCGCGATTTGTCAGTGCTTGGAGGATGTCCTGTTCTACCCGCCGAGCTGCTTTTTTGAGAATGGACAGGCGCTCAGTGTCGTCTAACTGCTCATCCGTGTATTGATCGACCTCGGCTGGTTGCATCTGGGTTTTGATATCGATGGGTTGCTCCCATAAGGCTTGTTCTACCCCATTGCCAATGGGAACAGTTCCGTTCTCGTCGATCCAACTGGCTTTGATAGCTTCTAGCAGCGTTCGATCTGGTCGCCCAACGGTGCAGACCTTAACGCCGAAGCACTGTTCTGGCCGTCGGACGAGGTGCTGTCTTAGGCTCAAAGACACATCGCGAGAATACCCGATATAGGCCAGCAAGCCCTCTTGCGTGTAAATGGCATAGATGCCGATTTGCCCTTCGAACTGATGTGGAAGTTGACCATTGGGGTCAATGTAAGGAATCAATTCCAGTTCAGCTAGGGATGGGCACTCGGATGCTGCCTGCATAGTTACGTGTGGGATTCAATATCCTTAGTATGCCTCACTGTCTGTGCCTAACGGCAGAAAGAGGGTTAACACTTCGCTGTCTTGGTGTTTACGCACTGTCAGTTTGCCGCCTAGGGCTTGGAACAGGTGTTTGGTGGCTGGCAAGCTCAGGCTCAGGCCACCCGTCTCTGGCTGAAACATCAGCAGTTGACCTACGGCTTGCAGGATGGGAGAGTCTG
>DATNQK010000470.1:0-11031 GCA_036704065.1 Stenomitos sp. | reverse complement strand
GGGATGATATACTGAGAAAAGTGGGTATAGTTACCTAGATTGGAAAGTTATACTGCAAATTTGCAACGTATTCAGCCTCTTAGAGTAGATATACTGACAAAGAAAATCTAATTAGTGTTAGCTAGGCTGGGGCCGATTACTTGATGCAGAGTGTGGTCGCATTCGCCGATGGCGAAAATCTCGTGTTGCGATACGAAGAAATGCTTAGGGGTGGCCGAACACCTCTTCCTGAAATGGTTGTTCATGAGCCAAGGGTCTTCGTGTGGTCGTCTCTAGTATCGAAGTGGACCAGCATGGATCTGGTTCGAATCACTTACTATACGAGCGTCGTAGGAAGCGACGAGCGAGTCCTCGAAGTGAAGAAGAAAATCGCCAGCACTCGGTTCGAGTATAACGCTGGGACATTTCGCGGTTCAGGACAAATTGTTCCCCGTATTCACAAAAAGCTGGCTGCAAGCCGCAAGACCAAAGTCGTCGATGTCGATATCACAATGGATGTGATGCGAGCCACCCTGGATCCCTCTGTGGCCGTAATCTTCTTGCTCACTGGGGACGGCGATTATGCACCACTGCTCAGCGAGATCACTAGTCGTACCAGCAAGCAGGTGTATCTGGGCGCGTTCTCATCTGGCCTGTCGCCCGATCTCGCCACTCGAGTCGATGACTTCGTCGACCTCGACAGGCTGTTCTTTAAGGAAACAGCTGACTAACCAGCACATGATGCGTTGTCGTTAAACCGCTCTATTGCAGTGAGTGAACGTCTATGGTCGGTGTACTAGCGGGCGATGCGGTGGCAGGGAAAGGCATATCACCAGTTCCGGCTTCTTCAATACATTCCAAGACGCAATATTTTCGTTTCTCCTGGAACAGTAGTAGAAGGACTCACTTAAAGTAAACATGAGAGTTTTCCCCTACTCAGACTAAAGATTGACAGCACATTCTGGCTTATTAATGTCTTACCTAAAAGCTCGTTACAAATAACTTTAAGGCGTGATCTCCGATATTAAACAGTAGCAGCACCAGAATTAAACAAAGTTAATTCGTCGGCTTTAGGGTCATATTGAAGTTTTACACGCATCCCATTGTCAGTAGCAGAAGATTTTAATTCACATTAAAAAGTACCTATACAAGTTTACGAGTGAAGCATAATAAGAGGCTACATTCAGCCTTTGAATATTTTACCCAAAAGTTAAGCACCTCAAAACATGTTTAGTGATGAGGTCAGGTGGGTAAAATAGCGGTGTTGGTTGGTAGGAGAGAAGGTGATCGCCGACTACGTTGTCACAACAAAGCGTTAAGAGTCAGATAGAGGTAGGAGCCCCACATTGCCCCATAAATCCATAGGATGATCTGTTATGGAAAGATTATTCCAAAGCTTCCAGGAATACTACCGCCATAAGCGAATACTACACATCAAGTTCATCCGTTTTCAAATTGATTATGATCTGGAATTAAATCATGCACCTCCAGCTTGGACTCGCTTACTGATTCATATCTTCATCCTGGCAAGTTTGGGCTTAGTTCTCGGCGGCGGTTTGAGCTTCTTGCTAAGCAATCTGGAAGCCTTTTTACCAGCTTTCCTATCCATTGGCATTGTTTTTATATTTCAGCTTTTCAACGGTTGGTTGAGCGTTGAGATCACAGATTACATCTGGTTAAAGCATCCTGAAACAATACAAACCGTTGCGCGTGTCGTGTCTCTGTTGTTTATCTTTTTGTTTGCGATCGCTCTGTCAATTCTTCTTCAACACAAAGGAACAAGTTCCTTAAGCCAGTACCTTATAAATTGGCATACCCAAACTAATCAAACCCTACAAAGAAATAGTGCTGCATCGGTTCAGATCAACGGCGTAGCCGAAGGTACCAATTGGTCATTCCTGCGCAATTCTAGCGGCAGACTCGAACCTATGATACAAACTGAAGCGAAACGGTTCTGCGGTGATCGTCTGGGAAACGGTTGGCAATTACCCACTGCAAAACAACTGAAAACTCTACATCCTCACCCAAAGCTTTCCCGGAACATCTACGTCTGGACTATTAACGAGCAGGAAAACCTAGTACTTACCACCCTAGCCCAAACTTCCAATCAAAGTGGTAGTTCCTTCGTAAGTCACAAATCTACCAACTTTTTCCCAACACTCTGCTACAAGGAAAAGAAATGAAATCAAAGCCCTCGCTAGATCTCAATCAGTTTTCCAATTATGAATTGCTCGTACTGGAAGATAAGTTACTCCTTCAAAATGAGTTGGCGTCTGAACCATTTGCGCTGTTCAGTCACGGTCGCCGAGTGATAACATTTCTAGGATTTTTTTGTTTTTTACTCTATCTCCTAGCGCTAAATCCTATTTTTGATACGCTGAGCAAACAAGGCAATCCTTTGGCTATCTTTCTCTACGTTGGCTGTCTTTGTGCTGGCATCCTTTCGGCCCAGGCATTTTGGGAGCGTATGGGGTGCTATCCCAGAGTAATGATTCGAACTGCTTTACATTATTGGCCCGTCACCTTAACGCTTATAGGTTACTTAGTTTATGGGATCAAAGTTTAGTAGACCAGTGTCCTTTTAGACGCTTGCAAAATAGGTACGATTGCCGACTTGTACGACACAAGTAATATGAATTGAAGTAATATCCCTGTCTAAAGCCAGAAGCTACATGAAAGAATATAAAAATCTGACCTTCTCCCTCTATGATTATTCGTGTGAATTAATTGATGAAGAACAGAATTACTATATGAATTAATGTAGTATAGTGAGCCGTCACGTTCTAAATCTTCATTACATAAAAATATTGAGAGTGATGATCTAGAGAATGTAATCCTTATTCACAATTAATTTACATTAAGGCGTTGATACTATCATGCTTAGTAACTATTTAAAATTACTTTATTCTTTTTATGATCCAGCTTGCAACGTACTTACATACTCAATCATTTTATACGTCCAAACCTATTGAAGAAATACCTTTTTCAAGGTATTCCCTTCCTTACTACAAAGAAATTCAAGATGCTCTTGCAAAATCTCTTCAGAACTACCCATCTCTTTCTGTAAGAAAAGCCGAAATTACTGATTATCTCACAGTTCACACTCAGCCCTATCTTCACAAGATTTCTCTAAAGTCCACCAATAAACCTTTAGACGAAAGGAGTTTATCTTTACCCGAACTCGGTGGAGAATGCCAAGGACTAGAACATGCTATGCCTGGCTACCTCTATGGTTTGGGAGGCATGTTAGAAGCCATTGACCAAATGAAACGAGGATCGATTGAACGCGCCTATTGTTTTAGTATGGTTGGACATCATGCCCATAGTAATTGGGGACATGGGTATTGCCTTCTAAATCCGCTTGCTGCTGCTGCCCGATATGCACAGCTCCAGGGATTTACCAAAATACTAATAATTGATTGGGATATTCATCATGGGGATGGAACTCAGGAAATCTTTAGCAATGATGCCAATGTCTATTGCATTAGTATCCACAGTGCTGTCGATCTTTATATGGCTAAAGCTTCAGATTTAAAAGTTGGTACAACAGAGGTAGCTAAAGCTATAGGTCATTGTAATATTCCTATCATTATGGAATCTTTTCCAGTTGAAGTTTTGCAAGCAGAAGGGATAACTGGGAAATTCTATTATGGGCATCAAAGTATTCCTGTGTATCAGGAAGCCATAGAAAACCTGCCCTGGAAACCTGACTTGATTGCCATCTTCTCTGGTTATGATTCCCATAAGGATGACTGTGGAGCAGGAATCACGGATTGGACTAACGATGACTTTTGTAATTTAACAAAGATTACACTTAATCTTGCCAAGAAATACGGATGTCCAGTACTCTCCACTCATGGAGGTGGATATAAACTATCAGTAACAGTTTCAGCAGCCCTCGCTCATATCGAAACCTTAGCAACCTACACTGGAGAGTCTACTATCTAATAGGCGTACTAATAGACACAATAATAATCAATTTTCATAACTAACTCAACTGTTATAGGCTCAAAGAGCTTAGAAGTAATATAAAAGGACTGAGCTTATGAACATTTCGTTGAAGGTTTTAGGTTTATCGATATCTTTTCTAACTACAACTACAGCTGTTTTATTTGCTACCCCATCTTGGAGTCGTGAGGTCTATCTCAATCATCAATGTCAACCAGTCAATCATTCAGAAGATACTTTTCGAGTAGACTTTCGGCGCAACATTAACCCAGGCGGGCAAAGTTACTGGTTTGCTTTGGGTCGATACCTAGATGGCTCAGCACTCTTTTGTCTGACGCGACCCAACTATATCCAGGGGCAACGTCTTGCGGTCAAACAATTACAAAACCAATTTATTAGGGAGATTAAACAGGAAAGCCAAGAAACCTCTTTTCTCATCACAGTTGCGTATGGAAATGGGTTACGAGTCCCATTGACTCAGTTTCGCTTAAATTTAGATAACCCAATGCAGCCTAAACTCAGCAAGCTCAGGGAATGGATAGATGTAAGGTGAGTCAAAATTTTCAACTAGAGCAAGCACCCACTATCCCCAATATTTACCTCTAGAACGCAATTTTTGGCTGCCAGAATTAGTGTTTTTCTTCTGGGAAGAACGTCCCCAATATTTAGTGGCTGTGCAAGTTACTTGAGAGCAAACATTTCTGGTTTTTGCGTGGCCAGTTATTGGGGTACTAACAAATAGCGAAAAGCTAGGTAATATACTTAACACTAAACTCATCCCACTGAAGCAGTTTTTACCTTGTGCCTTCATCATGATTTCCCGATCTTTCGATTCCAAAATTTGCCTTAATTTTTCACAACAGATCTCAAGTCAAAATGCTGCGTCCTCAATCGTCTTAGGATGTGAACGCAAGACCGATGATCGTAGTGCGCTTGTTTGGAGTACGGGCTACACAAAGGCTTAGATCATAAAGATTTATAAAGGTGTTTCTGAAAGTTTTGAACGAGCCAATGTGATGTGTCCGTCTAGCATCAGATCATCCTTGCCTGTACTACTCCTGGCAACAGATAAGGCGATCGCCATTTTAATCTTTCAATCTTCTGAATCTGCTTGGATCACCCTGGAACCTTGAACAGGCTTGGCTGCATATTGCTGTTTAAGTTGCTACTCTCACGGCTATAGAAAAGGATAGTCGTGAGAGTAGTCTATTTCATCTCATTAGCCCACAGGCACAGCATCGATCTCTGCCAAGATTTGTGTAACAGACTGACACAAACGCTCATGTTCTTGACCATTACTTGCTAAAAAGCCGCCCCACTGTGCCACATCAGCACGATTGTATTCAATAGGGGTGAGATCAAAGTGGGTAAACTGACCCCCTGCTTCTGTCAGAATCAACTCAGGAGCAGCTAAATCCCAATCCTTGGGCGCAGACTTTGTGGTCAGAGACAAATAAAACTCAGCCCGATGCTCAAGAATCGTGGCAATCTTGCATCCTACACTGCCTACAAACGTCTGCTGTGTTTGCGGCAATTGCGCCAACAGTTGGTCAAAGCGTTGATCACGGTGGCTGCGGCTAATCACCAGACGCATCTCTTCATAGCTATTTGCTGGAGCAACCTGCAGTTTACGTACTTCGCCGCTCCGAGCCTCGGCATAAGCACCGCCGCCTTGAGTTGCATAATAAAGCGTTTCCGTTTCCGGCCAAACCACAACTGCCAAAATAGGACGTCCAGCTTCCGTTAGGGCAATATGAACTGCATATTCACCCGTTTTTTCGATAAAGTCGCGAGTACCGTCTAAGGGATCGATAATCCAAACATAGCGCTGTGGGTAGGGCGTAACTCCAGGTTGAAACGTTTCTTCGCTGAGGTAGCCAAATTCCGTTTCGCCCAATTCCGCCTGTAGCGTTTGGAGGATATAGTCATTTACCGCCAAATCGGCAGCAGTAATTGGATCGCTATGGGCCTTTTGAATTTCTAAGTCGTGTTCGCCACGGTAATAGCTGCGCAGAATATCAGCAGAGCCCCAGCCAACGGTACGCGCTAACTCTAGTAATCGATCCAGCATGCGGTGCTCCACTTAGGTGCCTAAAATTTGACCTCATCCTATCACTGACGCGGATAGGGACAGGTCAATCATAGAATGAAGACAGCCCTCACTCATTAGCCCTTTTTGCATTTTCCCCATGTCGCTTGATCATCCCGATTACCTTGAACGAATTCTGACGGCTCGCGTTTACGATGTGGCCCAAGAAACGCCTTTAGATTATGCACCTCGGCTATCACGTCGCTTAGATAATCGATTACTGCTCAAACGCGAAGATATGCAGTCTGTGTTTTCGTTTAAGCTGCGGGGTGCGTACAACAAAATGGCTCAGCTCCTGCCAGAAAAGCTAGCTCAAGGGGTGATTGCAGCTTCAGCAGGTAATCATGCTCAAGGTGTTGCTCTGGGTGCCCAACGCTTGGGCACAACTGCGTTGATTGTGATGCCTGTTACCACGCCTCAGGTGAAGGTACAGGCAGTGGCAGCCTTGGGGGCCACTGTTGTGTTGCATGGGGACACCTACGATGATGCATATCGCTATGCCCGTCAGCTAGAGGCAGAAAAAGACCTCACGTTTATCCATCCCTTTGACGACCCAGATGTGATTGCAGGGCAAGGCACCATTGGGATGGAGATTTTGCGTCAGTGCCAGCAGCCAATCCACGCCATTTTTGTCGCCATTGGTGGGGGTGGGCTGATGGCTGGGATTGCAGCCTACATTAAACGCTTGCGACCAGAAATTAAGCTCATTGGTGTGGAACCTGTTGATGCAGATGCTATGTCTCAGTCTTTGGCAGCGGGCCATCGCGTGCGACTGGCGCAGGTGGGGTTATTTGCAGATGGCGTTGCTGTGCGTCAGGTCGGAGAAGAAACCTTCCGATTGTGCCAGCAGTATGTAGATGAGGTCATGTTGGTCACTACAGACGACACTTGCGCTGCCATTAAGGATGTGTTTGAGGATACGCGCTCTATCTTAGAACCTGCCGGAGCATTGGCGATCGCAGCGGCGAAGGCCTATGTCGAGCGCGAACAAATCCATGACCAAACCCTAATTGCTGTCGCTTGCGGGGCCAATATGAACTTTGATCGGCTGCGATTTGTGGCCGAGCGAGCCGAGTTTGGAGAACGCCGAGAGGCGATTTTTGCGGTCACCATTCCTGAAGAGCGAGGTAGCTTCCGTCGCTTTTGTGCCTGTATCGGCACCCATAACCTAACGGAGTTTAACTACCGCATTGCCGATGCCCGTGAGGCATATATTTTTGTCGGCATTCAAATCCAGAACCGCAAAGATGCAGTGGCGATCGCCGCCACCTTTGAAGCGCAAGGGTTCAAAACCATCGACCTCACCGACGATGAATTGGCCAAGCTCCATCTGCGACATATGGTCGGGGGACGTTCTGGACTAGCCCAGAATGAGCTACTCTATCGTTTTGAATTTCCCGAACGTCCAGGGGCGTTAACCCAGTTTCTCAACAGTATGAGTCCGAACTGGAATATCAGCCTGTTCCACTATCGCAATCATGGCGCGGATTACGGACGCATTGTAGTTGGCATGCAAGTGCCACCCAGTGAAATGCAAGAATGGCACGCCTTTCTAGAAACGTTGGGCTATCAATATTGGGATGAAAGCAGCAACCCAGCCTATCGGCTGTTCCTGGGCTAGGTGGTGCCCATCGGTAAACTTCATGTCTACTAGGGCAATTGGGCGATCGCCAGTTCTATTTCAAGCACTACGGTTAAGCTCTAGCCCCAAATTTGGAGGGTCAAGTATGCTGGTGTCCGGTTTCCTAGTGCTTACCGAGTGGGGAGACTCCCCGATAGACGAAATCCAGCATCGCTGAATGCTTGCTTAACTTTAGGGCTAAGTAAGGCTTCGAGTTCCCGTTCTCCAGATCCAAGGGGGCCGTTGGCAGGCTCACCTTTAAGGGCGATCGCTGGGTGGAAATAGATTTCAATCTCGTCGGCTTGAATTTGAGGGACAAGTTTTGCAACATAGGCCGCACTCATCTGGCCACTTTGCAATAAACCGTACACGCGCTGGGCATAGCGGATATGGGTACGTTGTAGTTGACCCTCCCCATAACGACGCAACTGCCTGAAAACCAACCATCCTAAACTCTTTGCCATCCATCCTGGAGGCACTATCCTCAGCGTAAAACGGAGCTCCTCAAAAGGTAAGCGAATCTCTGGGATATGAAATTCAGACGCTAACTCAATCAGAATATTCAAGATGACGGGATGGGTATGCAGATGTAGATGCCCATCGACATGAGACAGCGATAGTCCCGTTTGGGCAAAACGCTCCAGTTGCGCCCGAATTTCGCGGCGGAGTTCGCTTCGTGCGGCAGGGTCGAATTGATACCGTAAACCAGCCCAAGCCGGATCGTCAGAGAAATTGCCTTGTCGATTCACCAGATGAGGAATTTGAACGGCAGGCAAAGCCGAACGCCCGCAGACCAATACCAAATGGAGTCCCACGGCTAAACTGGGATGCGCATGAGCCAACTCAACCGCCCCATCAAATGCAGCCCCTGTCACCATTAAGCTTGTTCGGGTAAGAATACCTTCGCGATGGGCTTTGATAATTGCCTGGTTCACACCCGACGAAAAGCCAAAATCATCTGCGTTGACGATAGCAGTGCGTTGAGCACCCGCATAGGAGTTCGACATTGATTTCAAAAAAACTCGCTCAAACAAACGGTTATCAATTCCCTAGCGCCAAGCCGATACATCACGGTTAGATGCGCAGCACATACCCTTCGATGAAAGAGTAGATAGGGTTGTGGTTGCGCATAAGTGGATGTTGCCTAGGCTCAGGCTAATGCAATATAGTGCACTCTTCTAAGGCTCAAAAACAAGGGCGGGATCTAAACCAGCTACTTTCTGCACTGCTACCACCGCTGAAATCGTCCCCATTCCCAGAGTGAGTCCTAACACTTCCGCTGCAATTTGAGGGGTAACAAGAATTTGAATGGCTTGTGTGTGCGCCGTCCAACTGCCGAGAGCTACACAAAGTGCTATCCCTGGCAAATACCCCAACAGTGCCATCCAAAAAGCCTGCTCAAAAACAATCTTATACAGCACGCCATTAGACGCCCCCATTGCTTTTAGCGTTGCAAATTCTCCTAGATGGCGTAGCACATTCAAGTACAGGACTTGGCTGACCACAACGGTGCCAACGATGGCCGCTACAACAGCGCCTAATCCCAAAATAAAGGTCACACCAGTATTGTTTAGCCAGTACGTTTGGGTCAGTTGTGACAATTCCGCACGTGTATAGATATGGGTATTAGGCAAAGCAGTCTCTAATCGACGCTTCAAGCCTTGCAGATCTTCCCCTGCTTTAACCCGAATCAGAACTGCAGTAATGTCATTTTCTGAAGACAGCTTAGCGGGGAATTTAGGATAGGTTGTGTTGTTTGGAGTATTACGGGTAGCGTTGGTTGTAATGTAGGCGTACCCACTCTCTATAGATGTAAACAGGTAGGGACTTGAAATTACAGACCGTAATCCTTGCGTGGTGCCGACAATTTTGACAGGGAACGGCCGAATCAAAGCGGAACTATGTAGCTTATCTATTCCCAAGTCCTGCATATCGGCATCATTCAGAATTGCAGTATAAGGATCCTTTAAGTCACTCTGTTGTCCTTGAGCAAGGGATTCTAATCGGAACAGTTGCGAGTTTGGCTCAATGCCAATGACCGTAACGGGAGCGATGGGCTGTGTTCCTTTTTGCCAAGTCGCTTCTTGAAACAAAAAAGGCTCAGCATGGTCTACCCCTTGCACCTGCCGCGCTTCTGCAACCCGACGATAAGGAATAGGAAGCGTTAAATCAAGTTGTTGTAGTTTATTGGAAACCACCCAAATATCAGCCCGAGATCGATCCACAATAATGCTCGTAGATCGGGTAAATCCCCAAAATAAGCCCATTTGAATGGATACTAAGCTGACGGAAAAAATAATTCCTGCTTGCGCAACTGCAAAAGGAACACGATCAAAAAATAGCGTTTTGCGCGCAATGGAAACCATAAGGGGGAATGTTTAGGCTGTTCATAAGACTACCCTAAAACCTCAAAAAAACAATGCATTACTGCACAAGGATGGTTTTGTCAATGATTCTCGGGAAAGTTCAGACTGCCAAGCCAGAAACAAATTTATATCTTTCTAACTCCTTAACAATTGATCTATAAAATGAGTTCTATCTTTTGTTCCCTGTAAGCTGAATGGCCTTCCTTGGATTGTTACTATCCCTTTCTCTGCCAATCGTGGCATTGCTTTTTTATGGATACTCGGCCTATGCAAGTGTTGCATTTTTCTCGAAACCCCAACGAGTAGATGCTTCTTTTACGCCACCTGTAACCATCCTCAAGCCACTTTGTGGTTTGGACCATGGCCTTTACGAAAACCTGGCCACATTCTGCCGTCAAGACTATCCCGTTTACCAACTGATTTTTGGAGTACGAGATCAATCTGATCCAGCCATTGATATGGTGCAACAGATTATTCGTGATTTTCCTACAGTTGATATCAAGCTTGTAGTTGATGACTACATCATTGGTAGTAATTTGAAGGTCAGTAATTTAGCAAACCTTGAACCTTTTGCGAAGTACCATCTCATTTTGAGTTCTGACAGCGATATCCGAGTTGGGCCAGACTACCTAAAGCGCATGGTGCAGCCTATGGCCTCACCGCGAACAGGTGTTGTAACCTGCCTGTACCGTTCTAGGGTGCGTGGTCGTGTAGCAGCGCTAGAAGCCCTTTCAATTTCGACAGAGTTTCATGCTTGTGTATTGGCGGCCCGAAAGTTGGGTTGGATGAAGTTCGCCATGGGATCGAGCATTTTGATGCGTCGTTCAGTTCTGCAGGAGATAGGGGGATTTCAGGCGATCGCCAACCATTTAGCAGACGACTTTATGTTGGGCAATCTGGCTGCACGAGCAGGTTATAGAGTTGTTCTGTCGGACTATATCGTGGAACACACCTTAGAAACCAGTAGCCTGTGGGATTTGGTTACCCATCAAACCCGCTGGAACCGCTGCACAAGATTTTCTAACCCT
>DATNQK010000469.1:0-1640 GCA_036704065.1 Stenomitos sp. | reverse complement strand
CCCCAAAAACCTGGATCAGTTGAAAGTATTCATCACCCAGAGACTCCAAGCGATGACACAAGCAGTCATCGCTTCCCTAACAGGGAGAGCCTCTATCCTTAAGGCTTTATCTGTAGCTGGAATTTGAAGAATTGGTATAAGTCCCGCTAGTGGAGCAATATCTAGAGCCGACAGCCCCAACAGACAAAGACTACGCGATTGTCTCAACAAATGGCAAGCTACCCCACTGACCTTACCTCAAAAAAGTGGACAGGTAAGTTAAGCTGCCATCGGGTGATCTAAAGTGCTCCAGTAATAGTCTTCAAATTGAACAGGGCTCAGGTATCCAATCGTCGAGTGTAATCTTTGACGGTTATAAAATACCTCAATCCATTCCGCAATGATTGTCCGAGCAATGGCTCGGGTTGAGAAGATTCTAGGATAAATTAACTCTGTCTTGAGCGTGCCAAAAAAGCTTTCAGCAACTGAATTATCCCAGCAATTAGCCCTGCGACTCATACTACAGGTGATTCCAGCATTATGCAGTGCAGCTTGATAATCTCCACTGGCATATTGGCTACCTCGGTCACAATGAAAGACTAAGCCAGCCTGAGAGGGGATACGTTGTCCTAGAGCAGCCTCTAACGCCGTCACAACCAATCCAGTGCGCATATGCTCCGCCATTGACCAACCCACCACTCGTCGTGAGAATAAGTCGATAATGACTGCTAAGTAAAGCCATCCTTCTGTAGTCCAGATATAGGTCATGTCAGCAACCCAAACTCGGTCCGGTTCAGTGGTGGTAAAGTTCCTCGCCAGAATATTCTCAGCAATGGTTAAATTGTGCTCAGAATCAGTCGTGGCCTTAAATTTGCGCCTTGGCTGAGCACAGATTCCCAGCTTGTGCATTAATCGAACGACGCGTTGGCGACCCACTTGAAAGCCTTTCACAGCCAGAGCAGCCTGAATTCGAGGAGAACCATACGTTTGACGACTGACTTGATGAATCTGATGAATCTGGTGAGACAAAATTTCATTCTCCTGGGTTCTCGGGGAGGGTTTGCGTTTAGTCCAGGCGTAATAGCCACTTCTGGCTAGTTTCAGTACCTTGCACATCAAGGCAATGGGGAAGTTTTCCTTCTCTGCATCAAGCAGCTCATAGGGTCTGAGCTTTCCTTGGCAAAGAAGGTCGCTGCCTTTTTTAAGAAATCTCTCTCCATTTGCACCCGTTTAAGTTCACGGCGTAACTCATTGAGTTCTTTACGCTCAGCAGAGGTTAATTTGCCTTGGGGGTCTGATTGATGATCAATTTGGGCTTGTTTAACCCATTTGCGCAAGGCGCTTTCAGTTAATCCCATTTCTTTGGCAACTTGACTGACAGGTTTGCCGGATTGATTCACAATCCTAACTGCCTCTGCCTTCTGTTCATCTGTAAATAGTCTGCGGGGTTTTTGTGTCATGTGAACATTCTCCTGGGTTATCGACTCTTCGGGAATGTCCACTTTTTCGGGGTAAGGTCAGGGAGCTAATTGAATTCAACGGTGAAGCGGATTACGTCCACGCGCTAATTTCTGTCAATCCCAAAACGCAGCCTTCCAAGCTGGTGAACAACCTGAAAACTGTTTCGAGTCGATTGATTCGCAAAGAGTTTTCAGATCAGG
>DATNQK010000468.1:0-7298 GCA_036704065.1 Stenomitos sp. | reverse complement strand
AATAGCCGCAAAATTGTATCGGGTGGCGAAAATATTTTTCCCGAAGAAGTGGAGGCAGCCCTCCATGCCACAGGATTAGTGAAGGACGTTTATGTTTTAGGGTTGCCCGATGCAGAATGGGGCGAAGCAGTGGTAGCCCTTTATGTCCCCTCCGGCCCTAACCCAACACCCCAAGTTTTGAAATCAGCATTAGAACCTTGGCTGAGTCGGTATAAACAGCCAAAGCATTGGATCTGTGTCGCAGGTTTGCCACGGAATGGGCAAAACAAGTTAGACCAGCAACAAATCAAACGACTGGCGCTACAGAAAATGGCCCCCTACAACCCAAGCCAGCCCTAAAAATCGGCCAACGCAGTCTGTAAAGAGTGGTGTGCAAAGAATTCACTAGCAAGCCATTAATGGCCCGTAAAAAATTTTTTCAGGGCATTGTAGGGCACTTCACCCGCTTTTTTGAGGGTATTTTTAGCATCATTGCCTGTCTTCCCCAAGGTGTCCTTAGCATCGTGCCCCACATCGGAAAGGGTATCTTTGGCCCCATGCCCTGCATCGGACAGTGGTTTTTCTATGGTGCGACCCGTGTTCTTTAAGACGTGGACAAACTCTGCATGGGCAGCAAGTGGCATCCCCATCCCCAGGGACAACAAAAGCGCTGTACTTGTAAAAAGGGTAACGTTAAGACGCATCAGGCATCTCCCTCACAGACTAAAGAGAATGTTGCGTAACAGGGACTAGATTTGCGTTTTAGATGTTCCGTAGACATGGCTAACGGCATAGAGCGGAGATAAAACACATTATGAAGTTAGGTGGGTGACAATCGAATATGGCAGAATTTTTGCCCTAAGGTATTGTTGAATCATTTGTATATATTGGGACTGACTTCAACCTCACAGAGGTTGCGGGTCAGGACAGGCAATCCAGTTTCTAAAATTTTATGCTGTCTTCATCGGCGCGTGAGCTTTACCCTCCCCTCGACCCTTACGATCACGGAACGATCGCAGTTTCTGACCTGCATACCCTCTACTATGAGCAGGCAGGAAATCCACAAGGCAAACCTGTGGTTGTGCTTCACGGAGGGCCAGGGGGAGGCAGTGAACCGTTCTATCGTCAGTATTTCGACCCCCAAAAATGGCGCATTGTCTTATTTGACCAACGGGGTTGCGGCCGCAGTACGCCCCATGCAGAACTGCTAGAAAATACCACCTGGGACTTGGTCAGCGATATCGAGAAATTGCGCTTGATGCTGGGCATTGAACGTTGGACAGTGTTTGGTGGCAGTTGGGGCAGTACGCTGGCGATCGCCTATAGCCAAACCCACCCCGAATCCTGTGTCGGGCTGATTCTACGGGGTATCTTTTTACTGCGTACCCAAGAAATTCAGTGGTTTTACCAAGCGGGTGCAAGCTATCTTTTTCCCGATGCGTGGCAAGCCTATCTAGCACCCATTCCTGTGGCAGAGCGGGGTGATTTGGTGACTGCTTATTATCGACGTCTAACGAGTCCTGATCCTGCGGTACGGGCAGCGGCGGCACGGGCTTGGTCTGTATGGGAGGGCAGTACAAGCAAACTCATTCCTGATGTCAACTTACAAGAACGATTTGCGCAGGCAGACTTTGCCGATGCCTTTGCCCGTATTGAGTGTCATTATTTTGTCAATCAAGGCTTTTTGAGGGAGGGTCAATTGTTGCAGCAGTGCGATCGCATTCAGCATCTCCCTGTTGCTATTGTCCAAGGACGCTATGACGTGGTCTGTCCCATGCAATCTGCTTGGGATCTGCACCAAGCACTGCCCAATTCTGAACTATTGATCATCCCCGATGCAGGACATTCGATGACAGAACCCGGTATTCGCAGCGCATTACTGGACTTGAGCGATCGCTTTGCTGAACTCTAAGCCATGAAACGACCGCTGTGGATCATCGTAGGAATGGGGTGGGCAATCGGACTGGCCCTTAGCCTTTCTTGGCACAGTCCTTTCATCGAAATGGCGATCGCAGATGTGCCCACAGGGATTCCCGTGCAATTGGCCGGCAAGCCGTTGTTTTGGGTACACGACAAATTCCGATCCTCATCGCCTGCCCAACGGGCGCAACGCATCAGCAAACGGATTGAGCGGTTGGCCGAGAACCAAAGCATCCCCGTAGAAGCGCTAGGCACCAGTGACGCCGAAGGAAGTACGCAAATCTATGCCGAAGATATCGTCTTGATTAGCCTCTCCGATACCGATGCCAAGGCCATGCAGCGATCGCGCCAAGACCTTGCCTCGGACTATTTGCAGCGAATAAAAACGGCCATTACAAACTATCGCGAAGAACATAGCTCTGGATATTTTGCACGGGCGATCGCCATTGCCGCTGCGAGCACCATCGTTCTAGCCGCCTTCTTGATGAGCCTGAATAATATTGTGCCAACTGCATATCGCTGGCTAGACACACAGCGCAACCGTCGCATCCCTAGCCTGCGCATTCAAGCCTTTGAGGTGCTCTCGTCTAATCAACTGTCCGATCTACTGCTAGCAAGCCTGCGGATTGTGCGGTGGAGTATTGTTGCAGGCTTACTGTACGTTTATAGTTCCTTTACCCTCAGCCTTTTTCCCCAAACGCGCCAGTGGGGCGAGCTACTTTTTAGCTACATTTATCAAGCATTGGGGACAGCAGGCTATGCATTTCTGGCTTACTTGCCCAACTTAGTCACCCTGGTTTTGATTGGTGGCGGCACTTACTATATCATTCGCTTCCTCAAACTCGTGTTCGATGGCTTGGGCCGACAGGCGCTCTCGATTCGGGGCTTTTATCCCGAATGGGCTGAACCCACCTATCGGCTGTTAACGTATTTTGCCGTTGCCCTTGCCTTTGCCATTGCCTTTCCCTACCTACCAGGGGCGAAATCTCCTGCCTTTCAAGGGGTATCGATTTTCTTGGGTGCCTTGGTTTCTTTGGGTGCCACGGGAGCAGTGGCCAATATTGTGGCCGGAATTATCTTGATCTATACCCGAGCCTTTCGGGTAGGCGATCGCGTCAAGGTAGGGGACATCGTGGGCGATATTGAGGAAAAGCTCCTCCTAGTGACGCGCATTCGCACCCTCTATAACGTATTAGTAACCATTCCCAACGCCTCACTGCTCAGTAGCCACATCCTGAACTACAGCGCCCTACTGCGAGATAATCAAACACCGCTGATTGTCAGTACCACCGTCACCTTAGGGTACGATCTGCCTTGGCAACAGGTGCATCGCACCTTAATTGATGCCGCCTTGGCCACTCCACGAATTTTGGCTGATCCGGCCCCCTTTGTACTGCAAACCGCACTCAACGATTTCTACGTCAGCTACGAACTTAGGGCCTATACCCAAGACCCAGCCCAGATGCAGCTTATCGGATCGGATCTACATCAAAATATTCAAGATCATTGCAACGCAGTTGGAATGGAAATTTGTTCGCCCCACTTTGCGGCTGTTCGCGATGGCAACCAAGCCGCTGTACCCGCCGATAGCTTGCCTACAGACTATACTGCGCCAGGCTTTCGCCTCCAACCACTGTCTCCCCCATCCTGGGGATGGAAACAACCTCCGGCAACACCACAGTCGCCTAATCCCCCCTCATCCTCAGACCCTTTCGAGGGAGGCAAAGCCTAATACCATCGCCTTTTTTGCTATCAAATATTGAGAAATTGTTTGCCAAGTCACAAAACTTAACACAATTCTTAGACCAAACATTTCGCTGAGCGGTATCGGCAAACTGATAGAGTGATAGACAGATACTTGAGATAC
This sequence comes from Stenomitos sp., assembly GCA_036704065.1. Taxonomy (GTDB): domain Bacteria; phylum Cyanobacteriota; class Cyanobacteriia; order Thermosynechococcales; family Thermosynechococcaceae; genus JAAURS01. Next base: position 3,532 of record DATNQK010000468.1, on the reverse strand, counting down.
AAAACGACGCAACGTCGGCATCTGGGAGGATTCACTGCGTGGATAATGTTATCGGTCTAGAGATTATTGAGGTTGTCGAACAAGCGGCGATCGCATCTGCCCGCCTGATGGGTAAGGGCGACAAAAACGAGGCCGATCATGTGGCTGTAGAAGCCATGCGCGAACGGATGAACAAGATCCACATGCGTGGTCGCATTGTGATTGGGGAAGGTGAGCGCGACGATGCGCCCATGCTTTACATTGGCGAAGAAGTGGGTATTTGCACCCGTCCCGACGCAGCTCAATTCTGCAGCATTGAAGAATTGCTTGAAATCGACATTGCGGTCGATCCTTGCGAAGGCACCAACCTGGTAGCCTATGGCCAAAACGGCTCAATGGCAGTGTTGGCAATTTCTGAAAAGGGTGGCTTGTTTGCAGCACCCGACTTTTACATGAAGAAATTAGCAGCTCCTCCCGCTGCAAAAGGCAAAGTAGACATCAATAAGTCTGCAACGGAAAACTTGAAAATTTTATCTCAATGTCTTGATCGAGCCATTGAAGATCTTGTGGTCGTCGTCATGAAGCGCGAACGTCACAACGATTTGATCAAAGAAATCCGCGAAGCAGGCGCTCGAGTTGCGCTTATTTCTGATGGTGACGTGTCTGCAGCCATTTCATGCGCTTTCTCGGGTACCAATATCCATGCCTTGATGGGCATCGGTGCAGCACCAGAAGGGGTGATTTCTGCGGCTGCGATGCGTGCGCTAGGCGGTCACTTCCAAGGTCAATTGATTTACGATCCTGAAATCGTGAAGACCGGTCTGATTGGCGAAAGCAAGGAAAGCAACTTGGCACGCCTGAAAGAGATGAACATTAATGACCCTGACAAGGTCTATGAAGCAGAAGAACTAGCCTGTGGCGAAACAGTATTGTTTGCAGCCTGCGGTATCACCAGTGGCACCTTGATGAAGGGGGTACGCTTCTTCAATGGTGGTGCTAGAACCCAGTCTCTGGTTATCTCGACCCAATCCAGAACTGCACGGTTTGTCGATACCATCCACCGCTTTGACGAGAAGCCTCGCTCGTTACAATTGCTCTAAAGTACATTGCCACCCCGTCAGACCTAGCCGTTTCGGCGGGGTGGTTTGCGTTGAAGACACTTCCTCAGATTTATTACAAACGCACGTTATCGACTAGGTTTGCAGTACATTGAGTTTTGCTGCGATAACGTATGCACCAGATTCATTCCAAAATTAAAAAACTTTTAAACGGTCTTGGTCAGGTTTAACAAGAGGAGTATTGAAAGGGAGGAGCTATGAATATAGCGGTTGTTGGGCTTAGCCATAAAACAGCGCCAGTGGAAATTCGCGAGAAGCTCAGTGTACCTGACGATGCTAAAGAGAAGGCGATCGCCCAGCTTTGTAGCTATCCTCACATTGAAGAAGTAGCTGTCCTCAGTACCTGCAACCGTTTAGAGATTTACGTCATTGCCAAGGAAACAGAAAACGGGGTGCGTGAACTCACCCAGTTTTTATCAGAGTGGAGCCATATTCCCCTAGGCGAATTGCGGCAGCACTTGTTTATTTTGCTGCATCAAGATGCGGTGATGCACTTAATGCGGGTGGCCTCTGGCCTAGACAGCTTAGTGCTCGGCGAAGGACAAATTCTGTCTCAGGTGAAGCACACCCACCAATTGGCACAACAGTACGGTGGAGCTGGCCCCCTGCTAAACCGCCTCTTTAAGCAGGCCATCTCTGCTGGGAAGCGCGTCCGCACGGAAACCAGCATCGGTACAGGTGCCGTATCCATTAGCTCAGCGGCAGTGGAGTTAGCCCAGTTAAAAATTAGCGATTTATCGCAGTGCCGCGTGGCAATTCTCGGTGCAGGGAAGATGTCGCGGTTGTTGGTGCAACACCTACTCAGCAAGGGTGCAAGCCAAATTACAATTTTGAACCGTTCGTTACAGCGTGCCCAAGAGTTGGCCAAGCAGTTTAGCGAAGCGGAACTGGCACTTTACAAGTTTTCGGAAATGCCGTCGGTTCTGGCCTGCTCAGATCTGGTGTTTACCAGCACCTCAGCAACCGAGCCGATTCTAGATCGCACGCTCCTAGAACCGATTGTTTGTGGGCGCAGCGAAATGATGATTGTGGATATTGCGGTGCCGCGTAATGTGCACACCAATGTCAATGAACTGTCGGAAGTCCGAGCCTTTAACGTGGACGATTTAAAGGCAGTAGTTGCACAAAACCAAGAAAGCCGTCGGCAAATGGCGATGGAAGCAGAAGCGCTATTAGAAGAAGAATTGGAAGCCTTTGATGTATGGTGGCGATCGCTGGAAACCGTACCCACCATCAGCAGTTTGAGAGCAAAAATTGAAACGATTCGCGAACAAGAGCTAGAAAAAGCACTGTCCCGCTTGGGCACAGAGTTTGCCGATAAGCATCAGGAAGTGATTGAAGCACTTACACGCGGTATCGTGAACAAGATTCTGCACGATCCGATGGTGCAATTGAGAGCACAACAGGACATTGAGGCGCGTCAACGGGCAATGCAGGCGTTACAACTCCTCTTTAACCTAACACCTGTTTCTAGCCAAGGTCAGTAGTCAAAATCACTAGAAAGTTAGGGCATCCCCTACCGCAGCAGCGCTGAGCCGATGGTTATGGCGACTGCTGCCCCAATCAGCGTATTGAGCACGTTCACTAGTTCGTTGGTCAACCAAGCGAATCGGTGTTGCAAGGTTGCACCAATTACACTTTCTAGGTTTGTGGCCACAAACGCTGCCAGAACGCAGAGTGCTATCCCGAGGGGCGAAATTAGTCCGGCGAGCCAACCTACTAAGGCGATCGCCACCGAACCTACAACTCCAGCCAATGTGCCTTCTAAGCTCACAGCCCCTTCCGTCCCACGCGGCACTGGTTTGAGGGTTGTAATCAAAAACGTGTGTTTGCCGTAGGCTTTGCCGATTTCACTAGCGCTGGTATCGGAGAGTTTTGTGCTGAAGCTTGCGACATACCCTAATGCCAGCAATGGATGGGTTGCCGTGGGCAATACCAACGTTCCTAATGCACAGAGCGTGCCGACTAAGGCAGAACCCCATACATTTTCTGGCCCACGGGCACCGGAACGTTTTTCGGCAATGCCTGCGGCTTCTTTCTCGGCCATCCCGATTTTGGTCACCCCAGACCCCACAATAAAATAAACCGCGACGACCAAGTATCCAGGCCAGCCTAGGGTGGCCCAAACCACAACGCCTAAGATCCAGGCATGGAGCAGACCTGCAGGCGTTAGCAATTTTCGAATCACAGGCCAAGTCAGCAAGCCTAAACCCAAATTAAGTAATATGCCAAGCAGCCAGGGATTCCAAGTCTGAATATCATAGGGAAACGTCATTGTATCTATGGGGTGAGAGGTTTGCCATATGGATTCCAGTTTAGCGGGGACCGGGCCAGTCCTCTTTCACCTTGCCTTTCCTGTCGCTAATATTCCCGACACTAAGGCCTACTATGTTGATCGCTTAGGCTGCGGTCTTGGGCGCGAAAATAATGACTCG
>DATNQK010000467.1:0-2251 GCA_036704065.1 Stenomitos sp. | reverse complement strand
CAGCATTGGGATGCTGCGCAATTTCAGGGCAACGACACGGCCTTGCAGCAAGCGCTCTCTGCCTTTGCCCTAAATCCCTTTGACCTCAGCCAAGACGTTTTGGTGCGGGGTGTACTCGTCTCCACTAGCGCCGAGGAATGGGTTTTCTTGCTCGTTGTTCACCATATCGTTGCCGACGGTTGGTCTCTGGGCCTTCTGATCCGTGAGGTCGCAGCGGTTTACCAAGCCCTCCTAGAGATGACAACCGTTGAGTCGCTGCCATCGCGCCCGCTGCAATACGGAGACTATGTGCAGTGGCAACGGCAATGGCTGCAAGGCGATGTACTCGATGCGAAGTTGGCTTATTGGCGCACCCAATTGGCAAATCTTCCCGTCGAACCTGTGTTGCCGCCCGATCACCCTCAAGCAGCAGTTGAAACGGCGATCGCCGCAACCCATGAATTTCGATGGTCGCCAGAGATCGTGCGGGTTTTGCGTGACCTCAGCCGTCAGGAACGAGTCACCCTCTTCATGACACTCTTTGGGCTGTTGGAAGTGTTGTTATATCGCCAGACAGGCCAGACCGATCTGCCTGTCGGTACAGATGTAGCCAATCGTTTCCCTGCGGCGACGGAAGAAACCATCGGCTTCTTTGTGAATGTGTTGGTATTACGTGGAGACATCAGTGGCAACCCTACGTTCCGCAACCTCTTGCACAGGGTGCGGAAGATGGCACTGGAAGCCTATGCCCATCAAGATGTTCCTTTTGATCGGGTTGTGGCAGCCCTCAATCCTGATCGCCAGCAGCAAACGCCTCTGTTTCAGTTGTTGTTCGTGTTGCAAAATGCCCCGATGCCGCCCCTGGAACTACCAGGTGTCACCTTGGAACTGTTGGAGTTTGAAAATCCCGCTGTCCGTTTTGATATTGCGTTTTTTGCAACTGAAATTGAGGAAGGATTGTGGTGGCAATGGCGCTATAACGCAGCACGATTTGATACGACGACCATTGACCGACTCGCTCAAGCATTCACGGCTCTTAGTGAGGCCCTAGTCGCAAGCCCAGATGCAACGATCGCAGAATTGATTGAGGCGATCGCACCCCAGACCACAGCCTCTCCCCCACGGAGGGGCATCAAATCCTTACGGCACATCCAATCCAAACCCGTTGAGATTGCGGCTGAGCACCTCACCACTGTCCATCCCCTCTTTCCAGATCGCCTTGCCCCCGTGGTGTTTGCTCCAGCGCTGCCTGGAGTGGAACTGCGGGATTGGGCTGCGAGCCACCGTCCCCAGGTCGAGGCGGAACTTGCCCGCACCGGCGCGGTTCTGTTTCGAGGGTTTGGGATTGATTCGGCTCCCGCCTTCGAAGCCGTTGCGGCTACTCTATGCGACCGCCTCTACGGTGAGTATGGGGATCTACCCCGCACGGACTGGGGGGGCAAGGTCTATGGCTCTACCCCTTACCCAGCGGATCGTGCCATTCTCTTCCACAGCGAGAGTTCTCACCTCGAACGCTGGCCCCAAAAAATTGCCTTCTGCTGTCTGCTGCCTTCTCAGGAAGGGGGTGAGACTCCGCTTGTGGATTGCCAGGAAATCCTAAAGCATCTTCCGCCTGACCTGCGCGATCGCTTTGCTGATCTGGGGTTGCTTTACATTCGCAACTACATTCCAGGGTTGGATGTGAGCTGGCAGGACTTCTTCCGTACGGATGAGCGTCACACAGTTGAAGCGATCTGTCGTCAACGGGGGATTGCTTGGGAGTGGTTGCCCGATGGTGGGCTCCAGACCCGCCAATTGCGTCCGGCGATCGCCTGCCATCCGCGTACCGGAGCGTTGGTCTTCTTTAACCAGATTTTCTTGCACCACGCAGCCTGTCTTGAGCCATCCGTTCGAGACTCTCTGCTTACCCTCTACGGCTGCGAACATCGCTTCCCACGATCCGTGTGTTTCGGTGATGGTTCTCCCATTCCCGATGCGGTCGTGTCGGAACTGAGTGAGTGGTATACCGCTGAGCAGGTGAGCTTCCCTTGGCAAGCGGGAGACATACTGCTGGTCGATAACCTGCGTATGGCTCACGGCCGCGGTCCCTATCGGGGCGATCGCCGCATTGTTGTGGCCATGGGGGACATGATGACCGCGGACGTTGCACAGCCAATGGGAGGTGAATCGTGATCACACAAACGCTAACGGGCTATCCCCTTTCTCTACACCAACAACGACTTTGGACCCTTTCCCAAACCCAAGGCATTCAGGGCGTCAAGGCTCGCATTGC
>DATNQK010000466.1:0-4142 GCA_036704065.1 Stenomitos sp. | reverse complement strand
GGTTGCAGCGGCGAGGCGAATGGCTTCTGTGGCATCTCGCGAAACACGCACTGTCGTTCCTAGCGGCTGTTTTTCTAACACATTCTCTTGAAAGAAGTCGCTAGAGGCTTTTGGATCGCGGCTAAAGGGCACAATGGCTTCGTTAGGCCCACCCACCTCCTGCCAATTTTGGATTTTGCCAGTAAAGATATCGCGGACTTGATCTAGAGATAATCCCTTCACACCCTGGCTAAACAGTTGAGGGTTGACGAACAGCGCAATGCCATCAATGGCGATGGGAACAGCATCCAGGGTAAAGCCACGATTTTTGGCTGTGGCATACTCTGCATCTTTAACAGGCCGAGAAGATTGAGCGATGCTCAACTGCCCATCAATGAGCATGGATAAACCTGTGCTGGAACCTGGCCCACCAGAGGGAGGTTCGGTGTAGCGTAATTGATACTGCGGAAAGATCTGGCTAAATTGGTTGACAATTGCAGCGGATCGCAAGGGGGCAAAGGTGGTGGAACCGCCATAGTTAAAAATACCTTGGGGCACATTCGGCACGTCAGCCAGCTTGGCATAGGTTTGCACAACAGCGCCCTGCACTTGAGCGCTGCCAGGACTGCTAGAAGCGCTGCCAGAGGGTGCCACCGATGGACTAGCGGAGGCAGAGGCGATCGCCGAAGGGCTGGCGTTAGGGTCGGGCTTAGCGCCAAAGAGCATATCCTTGAGCACAAAAGCACTGGCCCCGAGAATGCCCAGCAATCCGACCCCAATCGCAATGGGGGCAATAGGCAGCGACGATTTTCTCAACGGGGTGCCGCAAATCTCGCACTTTTTCGCTGTCACTGGATTGCGATCATGCTCGCACTTAGGACATTTGACAAAGTTAAAGTCATTCGTCATGTGCTTAAGCCCAATTCCTCCCGAATATTCTGTTCGATTATATTCGCTTGCTCAAAGGTCAGACCCAATTCTTCTTGGAGTTCCAGTAGCTGTGCTTGTTCTTCTAAATCAATATCGCCATCATTTTCAACAAACGCACGATACATCAAACTGTATTCCTGCACTGGGTCGGATTGCGCCGTTTTGGGCATCAACTCGGCAACAATTTGGTCTGCCTGGGCAGGCGAAAGGCCATATTTATCACGAAATTTTTCGAGCAATTGCAACTCAGTTTCCGTGGGCTGGCCCTTTTTGTAGCAAGTCTGAGCCAGCTTACGGAATTTTTCGATGTTCTCGTTAGAGGTTGCGGTTGCAGGAGCAGCAGCCATCGGTGTCGGCGTTGATGGAACTGGCGGTGGCGGAGTGGGCACAACCGTTGCCGATGGCGTTGCCGATTGCACAGAAGGCCCAGACTCTACAGCGGGTGCAATAAATAAACTGTAGGTGCGAATAAAGGTTTCAATGGCCATTTTGGCTGGCCCATAGGCGGGGTTATCTTCACCATTGGGCAGGTTTTGCTTATATTGCGCCAGAAAATCGATTAAGCGTTGATAGAGGCTTTGCTTGTCAGGTTTATTGATGGCGCTGCGCCCGATGTGAACCAGTGCATCGCTCAGGATATTGCGCAGGTTGACCGCTGCATCACTGAGTAAGGCATCTTCTGCCTCCTGTAGGGTTGCACCTAAAGTCTGGGTTTGTTCGAGTCCTGTTTGCTTGTCGGCGTAGCGGAGCCGTACCTCCGTATAGCCCGTGGCTCGGTTTTCAACGGTGTAGATCAGCCCGAGGGCAATTCCCAACCGCAGATTTTGCTTCACCTGGGCTTCTTCTTGGGGCGCGGGTAGCAGATCTTTGAACTGACGTTGATCTTGGTGGGTATGCAGTGGATTGGTATCGGCCTGGCCAATCGAGCGGTAGACCGTGCGCATTTTATCGATGCCCTCAATCAGACGCAACGGAAAGGCACCTACCTCATGAATAAAGTAAACCCGGTGCGGATCGTTGAGGGGTTTGATATTTTTATCGTCTAGGGCACTCACCTTGCGCAGGATGGGCAACACCGCATCAACCGCAGGATCGGTGGGCTTGGTGCCGCCTTGCACCCCCACCAGTTTCTGTCGCTTCTCAGCTACATCGTCCCAGCCTAAGCTGACCTGCTCTTTGCTAAAACGCAAAAAGGGTTCACTTTTTTGAAAGGTGGTTTTCAGTTGTGCTTCTTGTTGATCGAGTGTGGGGTAGCGCTCTAAGAACTTACGGGCGGTGGAGATATTGACCTGGGCACTGGTCTTGAATTCGTCCTGGGTGCGTCCTAACAAGCGCTCGAACAAATCCTTCACCCGCAGGGTATCAAACCCGTAGAGGTCAAACAGGCGACTGCTGACCGCATTGAGAATATCTTGAGAGATGCTTTGGCAAATGGTCGATTCGCGATCACCCAAGGTCTGACGGTACACCAAGTCGATATCCTTGGCATCGTAGAGCAAGATGCCATTCACCGTCAGCGTTCCGGTTTCTTGAACATAGACGTTTTCGCGTTCCGCAAGAGTAGTTTGTAATGCCTCTAGCACCCGATCAAACGCAGTGAGATCGGAAAGCAGGGTATTCACCTCCTGCTTCAGTTCGTCCAGTAGCATCACCCCAAGGGTGCGAGCCTTCACTTCCACCTTAGAAACATAGGTGAGTTCTAGGGCCTGCAAAATATTCTTAAAGTCTTCGTCAATGACACCCCGTCGATTCAGCAACAGCATTTGACGGGCGTGGTCATCAATTTGCTTGAGCAACGCTTGCAGCGCATTAGCGGCAGACTTTTCCTTGGGCAACCAGTCTTTTTGCCGTGCTTGGTCAAACTGGTTGCGATAGTCTGTCAGCACCTCTTGCAGCACTTCTAAAAACTGGCGCGTAAACTTTGGCCCACGAAAGCGATCTTCTAACAGGCTGTAGACCGTTTGGCGTAACGCTTGCCGCTTTTGGGGAATTAGCATTTGCAGGTTGTCCCACATCTTCTGGAAATAGTCGCTCCAGAATTTGGGGTCGGGGTGGCTGTCGTTAAAGTGCGGCGCGTATTTTTCTTGCTCGACAGATACAAACTTTTGCAGATTCTCGAAAGGAATGTTTAAGTCATTGCGTCTTTTGCGTACGTTGGCCACCCAGTCTGCCACTTCTTTGCTGTAGGGCTTCATGTTGTCGCCCAAGCTAATGCCATCAATAATTTGATGATCGTTTTCCGATTCTGCCAGTTTCAGGTTCGGCAAAATTTCGGTCTTGATCACATCGCGCATGGCGGCGGGGGAAGGGGTAGGGTTTTGCCACCAAGCCACCACCTGCCGTGCTAAACGGGCCGCACAGGCATTGAGCACCCGATCCACAGGAAACTGGATGCTAGAGAGTCCAAAGGTCAAGAAGTTTTGGGGGAATCCGAGCGGATCGGCACTGGACCAATGCATCCGGATATTGTCGCGAACCAGTTTTTTGTACTGGCTAAAGCCAGAGCTAAAGTCCAGAAAGACGTTCTGTGCCACCATCTCCAGCACGGCACTGACACTGGGCAGGGTTACTTTGTCGTTGCTGTTGCCCACCAAGTAACAGAAGCTAAAGGGTGTATCTTTGCCGCTATTGGGGCTAATGCGATCGCTGCCACTGGTGGTGTACTGCGCTTCAAAGCGGGTATCACTACGGGAATAGTGATTGAGTTCTAGTAATGCAGCATAGGCATTGGCAATCACGCGATCGCCCAACCCCGAAAAAGCGCCTGGCAAGAGCATGTAGGCCGAGGTTTGGGGAATTTCTGAAGCGGGTACCCAATCGCGGACATTATAGGCTAGGTCTAAAAACATGCCTGAGCCCGTACCGCCCGAGAACGAACTCACAATAAAAATATTGATGCCTTTATCCAGTTCCACCTTCCACTTGTCGAGCATGAATTTTTCGTGACCGACGATGCGACGCTTGGCATCTTGAAACGCCGCCTTAATTTGCGGGAAGTTAACGGTAAAGGCAAACTTACCTAGGGCACGCACCTGACCCGCACCAGCCAAAATTGAGTCTGTGCCTTTCAGCTGCGGCGGAAACCACTCAGAGAGGTAAGGATAGGACGATAGGTTATTGAGAATCGCCTTGGCATTTTCCACCTTGGCCCATACCTGCTCCACCGGACGCAGGGAAATATCCTGCTTAAGAACCACCTGCGGCTCTGTGGCTTTGGCGTTTTGTTCTGTATC
>DATNQK010000465.1:0-5043 GCA_036704065.1 Stenomitos sp. | reverse complement strand
GTTCAACCGACCGAAGTTGGTACATAGTTCCTCTTTGTTCAAAGTGCAATAAAGAAACCGGCAAATCATTAACAGTGAGCGATTCTATTGTCCTTGTGTCAGCAAACGTTGCCAACACCTGCGGCTAACGCCGCCGGTCCGTTGGTGAATAAAAATAAGAGGAGTATCTTTTGACCCCTCCAGCAACAATCCTTCAGATTGAAGAAATTGCGTCGCGCTTGGCAGCAATGTGCACCCAAGCTCCTGCCGACTTATCAGCATACTTCTTCACCGCTGCCCCCCACATTATTCTTGATGGTACTCAAGCCACCGCTAGGTGCCATATCCTTCGACGCGAAGGTCATGGTGTGCCACGAGTTAATGCCCTTGCCGCCCTTATGTGCAAAAAGCTCGTTGATTACGCGATGCCAAGGACTTACATAGCCGAAGCAAAAGAGGCATTTGAACAGACAGGATCAACTGCAAAATTCGTTGACCTAACAATGAAAGCCAGCAAGCTCTTCTCACATATCCGGAACACTGGTGAAGGAGGAGAACTCTTATTGTATCTGCTTGCAGAGGCATATCTCGGCATCCCTCAGGTTATCTCAAAGATGCACTTGAAGACTAATGCTCAGGTCCATTACCACGGTGTAGATGGGGTCCATGCCTCGGTTGATCTTGCGACAGGAGTATTGGCTCTCTGGTGGGGAGAGTCGAAACTCTACGCCTCCCTAAACGATGGTATTCGAGCATGTCTCGATAGCATTGAACAGTATCTTGTTCCCGACGCTCCTAACGGATCGCCAGTAGAACGGGATGTTGATCTGCTGTCTGCTTATTCAGATCTTTCTGACCCGGATCTTCTTGCCGCATTTAAGCGCTTCCTTGATCCAGACAGCCCCCTATTCTTAAAGGTGCAGTACCGCGGGGTCTGCTTGGTCGGTTTTGACAGAAACGATTATCCGTTAGCTATAACAGAAGACCCTACAACCTTTTCCCAAGAGGTCACGGAAGCAATCGAGGGGTGGAAATCGAGAACTAGAGGGTCACTCCTTGACCGCGACCTTAACAATACTGTGCTTGAAATTTTCTTAATCCCGTTCCCGTCTGTAGAAGAATTTCGAACGGCTTTTCTCACTGCATTGGGTGTTATGCCATGAGCAGAACTGAACTTCAGAACTGGCTTATTGACCTGCCGGGATTTCGGTCCCGTCTACTAACGCTAACGAAGACATTTGTTACAGGCCAATTTGAACTTACCTCTCCCCCACCAGCTCCCCCAAATGACAATGAACTGAAGTACCTTCTTTTCTGTGCGAGTGTACTCTCAACTTCTAAATACGAGAGGCACCAAGATGCAGCGCTTCGTATCGCTCAATACAGTTTATGTGCTGTAGGTGAAGAGAAACGGAAGGCGACTGCCGCTTTCATTTTGGACCAACTGGCCAACAATCCCGCTATAAAACTAGGTATTAGCCGCGCTACTGTGCCGAGAGACTTTCTTGATAGGATCAACGGCCCTTTACTATACGAGCATTGGCAAAGACGGTTAGAATTGCAGGTTAATACCTTGGCTGGTGAAGAACTACATCTGAACCGGTTTCAACATCAGGTCTGGAATGGCGTGAAGGAGGTAGATTGGCTTAGTATTTCTGCACCTACATCTGCTGGTAAATCATTCATTATTAAAAAAATTATAGAGAATGAGGCAATAAGGCTTCGTCATGGAGTTGCTGTTTATGTGGTCCCGACGCGCGCTCTGATCCAGGAAGTTGAAAACGACTTCATACATCATTTCAAGCTTCACGATGGTCATTCAATAACGGTGTCATCAATGCCTCTTGTTGACACTATTGCTCCAGACAGTTTCAACATTCTTGTCCTGACTCAAGAGCGCTATCATTTGCTCCTTACCGCTCAACCGGACCTTATTGTCAACCTTCTTGTCATAGATGAGTCCCATAAAATAGGCGATAAGCAGCGGGGCGTCCTACTCCAGCAGGTACTTGATCGAACGGCTCAGTCAAATGAGAATGTTAAGGTCTTGTTTGCAAGTCCGCATACAGAAAATCCCGGTTCGTTACTGGCCGCCGCGCCCGAAGCAGTTCGTACGAGAGAGCTGTCAGTCGAACAGGTTACTGTGAACCAGAATCTGATATGGGCTAAACAGCAGGAGCGAAGGCCGCAAGACTGGAGGCTATCCCTGGTTATCGAAGGTCAGGAGCATGAACTTGGCTCGTTCCGTCTACCGGATCGTCCGCAACCACAAAGTAAGCGGTTACCATTTGTTGCACTAGCTCTGGGCAAGGGTGGCGGCAATCTTATTTATGTAGATAATCCTGGGACCGCAGAGAAGACTGCAACCCAAATATACGAAATGCTGCCGCGGGATGTGTTGACAGAACATCAACGTATTGAGATTGCCCCACTCATAGAGTTGGCTCGGTCAACTGTGCATCAAAGCTATGCACTTGTGAAAGTCCTTCGACGCGGCGTTGCCTTTCATTACGGTAATATGCCCTACCTGATGAGGTGTGAGATTGAGCGTCTTTTCCGGCATGGGTATATTTCCCACCTTATCTGCACCTCAACCCTCCTTGAAGGCGTAAATCTCCCATGTAAAAACATTTTTATCCGCGGGCCAAGAACAGGGAGAGGCAACCCCATGAGTCCGTCAGATTTCTGGAATCTAGCGGGAAGGGCTGGCCGCTGGGGTACAGAATTTCAAGGTAATATTATCTGTTTGGATGTTCAGCGGCGCGACCTATGGCCAGCCCCACCAACAGTAAAAGTTCGGAGTCGCATAAACCCAGCAACTTCCTCTGTGGCTAGACAGGTTGATGATTTCATGGAGTGGGCATGCAATAGAGGACCTCTAGCACCTCAGACACCATCTGAATATCCCCAAATCCTAAACTACTTGATATCCGAGATGAATGAGGGAAGGGCCATCTCAGAACTCTATTGGCTTAGATCGTTAGACGATCAGAAACGAGACGAACTACAAGCAGCTATAGAACAGATCTCGGGTGACTTGCATGTGCCATCTGAAATCATAAAAAGGAATCCCGGAATTGATCCTCGATTGATGGATGGGATGTTTGAAGTATTTGAGAGGTATTACGAGGAGAATCATCCAGAAGACCTACTGCCACCTGATCCGGCTAGCGAGGATGCTGTTAACACATTCACGAGGGTTTTTGCGTTGATTGATGAAAAGTTTGGTCCCATCTTCGGAGGCAGTAGCTCTCGCCAATGGCAGCTAGCACTGTTAGTGACGACATGGCTACGAGGGTACTCGTTAGCACGACTTATAAGTGCAAGAATAGGTGCACTTGAACGCAAGGGACGAACCATTCAGCTTCCAAAAGAAATTCGGCAGGTTATGAGCGATGTTGAGAATTATGCTAGATTCACTGCTCCCAAGTATCTCAGTTGCTACGTAGATTTGCTAAGGGATTTCCTTGCAACAAAAGGACGGGAGGACCTGCTAGAGGGCGTCAGTGACTATGGCCTTATGCTTGAATTTGGTGTTTCCGAGACTACTCAGCTATCATTGATTTCACTTGGACTTTCCAGAACTACGGTGGTTGCACTTTTTGAGATAATCGGCGCTTCGGATTTGACAGTTGACGATTGCGTCCGGTGGTTAAGAGAACAGGATTTAACCGCTCTAGATGTTCCTATTTTAGTTCGAAGGGAAATCGCCAGCAAGTTTCCTGATCTAGGAAACAGCGACGGGGTGATGACTTGATACAATTTGATATAAATCAAATTATCAAACTTACTTCAAGGCCTGGCCCCATTGCTAATCCTTGGCTACAGTATAGGAGGTAATGAATGCCAAATGCATTAGAGAGAATCAGGAACGAAGCTAAGCACATCCATGGTGCAAGCTATTGGGCCGCAGAAAGGCATTATGCGGCGGAGACTCCATGGTACCAAGCGAATTATTGGCTAGGGGTACCGTCAGTAATTTTGGCAGCCATAGCCAGTGCATCTGCATTTTCGAATTGGAAGAGTGGCGTTGCAGCCGGTATTTTGTCAATTGCGGTAGCAGTCCTATCATCCCTAAACACATTCCTGAATCCAAATAAAAAAGCAAATGCACATCATTCATCCGCAAAAGCTGACGAGTCCTTATACCATGCAGTTGGATATTTTTATCGAATCGAGTCGCTTAAAGATGGAGCGAATGTTACAGAACTTGAAAAACGGCTTACAAAGTTGTCTAAGGATTTAGATGACTTAAACAAAAATAGCTCGGAATTAAGCGGACGGGCGTACAGGATAGCTGAGGAAAAAATCAAAAATAATAGGGGAGAGGTTGTCAAAGACCCTGTAGATGACAGAAGTGAATACCTACAATCTCCTGCCTAAGGCGAAAGAATGCAGTGCCAATCCATATAAGGTCCTTCAGTCAATGGCAAATGAAAATCTGCAGAAAGGTTAGCCAATGAATAAAAATTGATCTCTAAACAGGCCCCCTGAACGCATACTGCTAGAAACCAGGTCGTGCGGGTCATGAAGGCACTTCATTAATAGATTTCAAAGGAGAGGCTAGATGTATTTTTGGAAGACGCAGTTATTAGCCGAAGACGTAAAAAAGAAGACTATTAATGAAGCCAGTTTCAAGAATTACTATATGGGGACTTCAGTCCTTACAACCATCTGCTTTTATCTGGCAATGTTGCAGCCTCCTGAAAACATGCGAGCTTGGGCTACTGAGTCCCTAATAACATTAATTATCACAATCGTTGGGATAAATGTGGCGTTCAAGGCCAACGGTGGTGGCTCGGGGCATCGATTTATTGAAAAAGCGGTTATTTTTTCCTTCCCTCTTCTGATCAAGGTAATAGTTGCTGGCCTCATCATTGGGGTGGTTATTGGTGCATTAGAAATGGCCGGCACAAGTAAGTTTCAACTGGAATGGGGAACTACAATTTCAATTATCGTAATTGAGGTTGTTTTCTACTGGCGTCTCGTTACCCATATAAAACGCGCAGCTAACCATGAAGGTGCACTCGCCCTAAAAACTGGCAGCTAGTCTCTTTTTCCTTT
>DATNQK010000464.1:0-4565 GCA_036704065.1 Stenomitos sp. | reverse complement strand
GGGAGTATTCGCCCTGGGATTGGACTCGCGTTGGCGCTAAACCTATTCTTGCAGCATATCCCTCAATTTTGCGACCATTTCTGTACGGGCGGAAACCTCTAGCTTCCGAAACATTCGTTTCAATGCTTGTTTCACTGAATTATGTGTAATCCAAAGCTCTGCACCAATCTCAGCATTCGTTAACCCTTTCGCAACCAGTTTGGCAATCTGAACCTCACGTAGCGTAAGACGTAGGGAAAGTAAGCTGACCATTTCCCACAATAGGTCCTGTCATGATGTGTTCATGGTCATATTCAGCACAGCACCGCTGATAGAGTTCACTTTGCTTCCACATCCCTGTCGGTAACACTAACTCCTCATGGGCTGGAGCATGAGTCTCCAGAACGTACTGCAATACGGGGTCAACGGCTTTACCAATTTGCTCATATCGCTCTACAAAAGCGTCAGAGACCCCAACCACATCAAAACTGGCCAGACAGTTCTCATCATTCAAAAGGTAAATGCCCCAGCGCTGCACCCCCATGTATTCGCTAACGCCATCCATAAATTGATCGCGCAATGCTGCTTCGGTGGAAGCGGTGGCGAGCACTTGAAACAAAGGGTGTAGAGAACGTGCCATTGTTGAACTGAAAGTGTACCCACTTGAGGACTATCGAAGCTGAGAAACACTCTCTACAATCGTTTCACAATGAAGATACCTCAGGCAACTGTGGAACCATGAATCAGCTACAAGTCGGCTTTTTGATTTATCCCGGAGTCATTCAACTAGATGTGATGGGTGCTTATCAAGTTCTGACATTTCCGCCCAATAAACAAGTTCACCTCATCGGAAAAACATTGTCTCCGGTGATCAGCAATGAAGGCTTAATCCTCGCTCCAACAACGACTCTGGCAGAGTGTCCACCATTGGATGTAATTTGTGTCCCTGGTGGTGGCATTGGGCAAGTCGAAGTGATGCAAGATTCTGATATCCTGCACTTTTTGAGACAACAAAGTATCACCGCTCAGTATGTGACGAGTGTCTGTACAGGTTCACTGATTTTAGCGGCAGCGGGTCTACTGCAAGGCTATAAAGCCACTTGTCATTGGGCATTTCGAGAGCAACTAGCAATGCTTGGCGTTGAGGTTGTTCCAGAACGAGTGGTAATTGATCGCAATCGGGTCACAGGGGCAGGAGTCACATCAGGAATTGATTTTGGCTTGACTCTATTGAAGTTACTGTGCGGAGAACAAGTTGCAAAGATGACTCAACTCATGATGGAATATATGCCTGAACCACCTTTCAATGCAGGCACCCCAGAAACAGCAGGGGAGGCTGTTGTGCAATCACTCATGCAGTTTGGAAAACCTCTTTTGGATACCTTCTTGGTTCAAACAAAGAAGGTTGCTGCTGGGCTAGATGCAGAAAAGTAAGTTAGATCGCTGACTTTGATTAAAGACAGAGCCAAGAGCATCAGCATGAGAAAACTGAGTGAAGCTTGATTGACCGCATGTAGGGCTACTTCATCCATCCGCTATAATCAAGCCATATCAGAAATGGCCTAGACCGTGTGATGAACAGTCCCCTGCCTACCAAACTCAAATATCTGCCCACTTCTCTACCGATTGAGGGTGCAGTCCGGATTGAGTTGGAAGAGGGAATTCCTATCTTTCGAGTATCAAGTGCTGTTCAAGCTCATATTGAAGCTTTATTAGCAAAGCAACAAACCTCCTCGCTGAATTTAGAAGAAGAGCAGGAGTTAGATTGCTACGAAGAAATGGATGATTATTTGAGCTTTGTGAATCGAACCTTGCGCAATCTAGCCATTTCTCAAGCTCAACAATCCTCTTAAAAATGTCGGCTCGTAGCAAGATCTCTGAATCTGTTCAGGCACAGGTGCGGCAGCGTTCGGGTTACTTATGTGAGTACTGCCACGCCTCTGAACAATGGCAGTATGTGCGATTTACCGTCGATCATGTGATGCCGTTGTCACTCGGTGGTGCTGATGATTTGGAGAATCTGGCACTAGCCTGCTTTCACTGTAATCGCAGAAAGACCAATCGGCTGAGTGCAATCGACCCTCAATCTCATGAGGAAGTGACACTGTTCAATCCTCGAAAGCAATTGTGGCGCGAGCACTTTATCTGGTCTAGCGATGGACTTGTAATTCTTGGCTTAACAAGCGTGGGGCGTGCCACCATCGCAACTTTAGATCTAAATCGAGAGCGAGTGATGAGTATCCGTGCTGCCGACAAAGAAATTGGTCGCCATCCACCCGCTGATGATCCCATCCAAACCATGACTGATGAAGGTGGATGTTAGTGAAAAGACATCTGCCACCCTTGTGTACAAATGCTTTATCTGTGGCCCTCAGGGCCAGCTTTACACTTGTCGCGCTCTTGGCACTCAGTATGCTGGTCCCGACAAAGTGGCATTATTCACAACAAGCAGACTGTTCCGTTTCCATTTATTTAACCAGCGTCGATCAGTTTCATACCGAGATTGTGTTGCCTGTCCAAGCGCCAGGTTTCGACTGGAGACAACACTTGAATCTTGCTCAACTTGGTAGTTCTCCCTTCTCTTATCGCTTTATCAGTTTTGGGTGGGGCGATCGCCGCTTCTTTATCCATCCCGCCTATGACCCGATTTCTATTTTCGACGCACTTTTGATGCCCAGTGCTGCAACTTTACATATTTGGGGGCATTCTCAATCTCCACCCCGCTTTAGTGCTGCCTTTGAAGTCAAGGAACTACATTTAAGCCGCCGAGATTATCTCAAATTAGCTCGCTTCGTCAACGGGAGCATTCTGCGTGATGCAACCGGAAAGAGCCATTACATTCAAGCGGGTTTCTACCCCTATAGCGCATTTTTCGAAGCGAAGGGGAATTTTTCCATTTTGCGCACTTGCAATATTTGGACTGCTGATGCCCTCAAACAAGTCCATATCAATACCCCTATGTGGGCTGCACTTGCTCCAGCAATTTTGCCTCAGGCGAAAGGGAATTGCCCGTCACGCAGAATTCAATGAGGCTATGCTGCACTCGGTTGTGCAATTTGACCCCTCACAAGTTGCAGACCAGTTATGACCCCCCGCTTCAGCAGTTTCATACCGTGGGTCAACGATAAGAAGATGCCTGTCCCTAAAGAGGCAAGCAAGACTGTACCGATAGTCTCAACGATGGGAGACTTTAATTCCACGATGCAATTGGGCAGTTTTGAGCACACAAACAAGACCAGTGTGTTGAAGATTAAGCCGCTCACTAAAACATAGGAGATCGCCGCTGCAAACCAAGAGCCTCTTTGCACATGGGGCATAAACCATGTCAACCCTGCCAGCAACCAACCCAGGCTAAAGGGTGTGAGCCATTTGTTGAGCACCATCGCTTGGTTCGCTTGACTCAGCAGTTGGATACTGACGATTAAGACTGCCAGCACTTCGCAAAAGTTGGGTTTGAACACAACTGGTTCCTCACACTGATCCTTGCAGTCATACTATCCATACACACCATTTTGTCAAGCGTTCGAGCGGTTGAATGTTAGGGTTTACTCGACATTGCAGACCCAAAAGCACCTGAAAGCCATGCATTTGGAGCAGTTCTTCAATGCACTCCATTGCCTTTGGCGATCCACATCTCAATCCATCTGAACAATTTAGCGATCGCCCTGAATATCGCACTCATCCCACCAGTCAAGCAGGGTCTCCATCTGCTCGATCTCAATAAGGCCACGTTGCCACAAGGCGATCGGTATTTGTGTTGGCCCCAACGGGCGATCGCGCATCGCGACCCGTAACTCGATCTCCGTTAGGCCGAGATTCGTGGTCAGATAGTCTCTAAATTGAGCGTCTTTAGTCGAGATGTTGGACATTTACGGTGGCTGGAATGCACTTGAAACCCAAAAACTCTATCCTATTTCTAGTGGAGTGACACCTTTCGTTACGTTTCCACACAGTACGACATCATTTTTTAGGTGATCACTTTGATGCAGGGCGATTCAGGGAAGCCAGCTCCCAGGATTTAGAGTCCTGGAAGCTGGAGGGAGACCCTTAGGCGTAGTAGGCCTCTGCCCAAAGTTCGGAGTGGCGGCACCGGATACTGGAATAGTCGTCTCCACCAATGATGAGATGGTCAAGCATCGGCAGGTGCAAGAAGTTCGAGGCGGCGATCAGTTCTTTGGTGATCTCAAGGTCTTCTTCGCTCGCGTCGATGCATCCGATTGGGTGGGAATGCCCCAAGATGAAGCAACTGCCCCGATACCGCATGATGGTCTCAAATACGATAGGCGGGTGAACCAGACATTTACTGCGGCTCCCTATCCCAAGCACCTGTTTGGTGATCAGTTGATGCGCGTGGTTCAGGACTAGGACAACCACTTTTTCTACATCTGTAAATCCTAGGTCATCAATTAAGGCAATTGCAGCAGACTCAGGGTCTTCCAAGGCTTGACCTGCGGGTTTAGGCGTGTAGAGACGTTTCCCGAGTTCAATGGCTGCAATGAGTTTAGCGGCTTGGTTCTCCGAGAGTCCCAGTTGGGTAAGTTCGAGCCCCCTGAGGTCTCGCATTCTCTCTCGGCAGGTGGCAACAA
>DATNQK010000463.1:0-12701 GCA_036704065.1 Stenomitos sp. | reverse complement strand
CAACCATAGCTTTGGCAGGTCTTTTGGCTGAGAAGCAAAACTGTCTCGTGATTGATCTGGATCCGCAAGGCAACCTATCTACAGGTCTTGGGATTAGAGTCCAGAAAAATCAAGCGTCTGCCTATGATGTTTTGACTGATGAAGCTCTCTCTGCTGAATCAGCCATTGTTCGTACAGAGTCTGGAATATGTTTAATCCCTGCAGATATATCGCTAGCGAAAGGGGAAAAAGAGCTATTGGGAGAGATTGATAACACGGGGTTCTTAAAAAGAAAACTTGCTCCTTTAAAGGCAAAGTTTGAGTTTATCTTGATCGATTGCCCTCCATCCTTGGGTCTGCTTACTCTTAATGCTTTAGCAACGGCTGATTCTGTACTTATTCCAGTTCAGTGTCAATTTTTTGCCCTAGAGGGTATGGTGCAGCTCCTTGAAACGATAAGGGGTATCAAAAATCGGGGAGTCAATGAAAACCTACAAGTTTTAGGTATTCTTCCTACGATGGCGGAAAGGAAAACATTAACTACCCAAGATGCACTTGAAACTCTACAAACAAAGTTTTCTGGATTAAAGATATTTGAGGCTGTCCCTAAATCTGTACAATTTGCGGAGTCTAATTTATCCAGAACGCCTATTCATCGTTACTCAAAAGACAAAAAACTTATTAAGCCTTATCAAGAAATTGCAGAGTATGTTACTTGGAGTTCATAGAAAATGATCAAAGCAAAATCAAGAGCTTCTATGGTTGATGAATTTCCTACCAAAACTGAAGATTTTCTCGATTTTGTTGGAAGTCTCTCTACGGTAAAAAAGTCTGAGCAGAATACACCTCATGCAGACAACAGCCCATCACCTCAGTCCCATTTCTTACTTCCATTGACCGCAATCCGTTTGCCTGACACTCAGCCCCGTCGGTATTTTTCTGTACAGGCAATGGATACCCTAATCAAGTCAATTGAAGAGCATGGCATCCTTCAACCCTTGCTTGTGCGCCCCCTAAACTCCAAAGATTCATTTGAGCTAGTTGCTGGAGAGAGGCGGTATCGGGCTGCTCAGAAAAAGGGCTTAGTGGAAGTTCCAGTCATTATTCGAGAGCTGACAGATCAACAAGCCATCCAGGTTGCTTTATTAGAGAATCTTCAGCGTGAGGATCTCAACCCTATTGAAGAGACAGAGGGAATTTTACAGCTGCTCTGCATGAGTTTAGATTCCTCTAAAGAAGAAGTAATCTCTTTACTGAATCAGATTGCCCACATAAAGAAACAAGGTGGGGAGCTTACGAATAACGTTATTCGTAAGCAATGGAACCAAGTCTCTGAAGTCTTCAATATCGTAGGGCGATTGACACCAGACAGCTTCAGGAGCAATCGTTTGCCGCTTCTTAACTTACCTAACGATGTGCTGGATGCGCTTAGAGAAGGGTTACTGGAATATACAAAAGCGAGGGCTATTGCTCGTCTCAAAGATGCTGCTCAGCGGCGAGAGGTTCTCAATCGAGCGATAGAAGAAAACTGGTCGGTTAGGAATATTCAGGACTACGTAAATACCATAAAACCGAGCCATAGTCAGGACGACCTTATATTACGGATAAAAAGCACCTATCATAAAGTGAAGAAAAATAGGCTTTTACTAGATCCCAAGCAAAGACAAAATCTGGAAAAGCTATTAAGCCAAATAGAAAAGATACTAGATTGAGACCCTTCTCTCTCAAAGGCAATCGCGGGAGTAAAGGAATCGCATCCACATAAGGGACGGCATACAGTAGCGATAGAGATGGTGAAGCGGGGGATGGATCCGCTGTTTGCGCGACAGATTACGCATCATAAGTCAGAGCGGAGTTTTAAGCGATATTCATAGTGAGCACTTCAGGCGAAAGCAGAGAGGCAGTTTTACGAGAAGTTTGGAGAGGGAAGTTACCTGCACAAGTGAGGCACCAAGACCAGGATCCAGGGTCTCTTTTCTGATTCGACAATCAGGTGCTCTACTTGATCTGGAATGCCGAGTCAGTATTGGTTCATTGATGTACCTACTAATTGATGAAATACCCTAATTAAACGCTGTCAGTTTGCCAAGGTCCGCTCGGTGGCCAAATGGATTCAAATTTGTTTCCTTGGGCCGCTGCTAGAGTGGGTGGCATTAGAAAACCCTGGAGCACAGCTATAATTTCGCTCAATGTTTCCTCGCTGGTTTTGAGCTTGCCCTTGCGGATGAAGGCTTTCCATTGGGCTTGTTTTGCTGCATCTTCAGAAAACTCACCGGTGAGGGCAAGGGGAGGATCTGCGGGTAAAGGGGTTTTTCGTCGCTCGAAGGTAGCTTGGATAGCTCGGCTCAGGGTGATGCCCTCAAATCTGAAATTTTGACACAGGTACCAGATATCGTAGAAATCTTTCATGCGGCTATTAGCAATGCCTAGGGACACCATTGCCTGAAACTTTTCGGCAATAACGGTTTCAGAGGGATACGTCTTTAAGGAAGGGGCAGGGAACCCTTCTAGAATGGTGTGGAACTCTGCAACCCTAACCTGTGGGGTTACGGCATCCCCAAACCCAATGTCAATCTGAAGGTCGATGCGGGTTGAGGTGCCTGTCAAGAAGGCATTTAACTTGATTCGCACCCCTTCATATTCTTGGTCTTCTTTGATTTGCTTGCCTTGAACGGTTTCTGCTTTGAAGTCTAGGCCATCGTCTTCAACTTGAGTTTGGCAGATCTCTCGAAATACTTGCTCTAGAGGGGAGATAGCATTGTCTCCATGACACAGGAGATCCAGGTCACGAGTGGCACGGTGGGGTTCGCTACTCCAAAGGGCGAATAGCATTGCCCCCTTGAGGATAAATCTGTCTTTATGGTTGGATTGGTACAAGCGGTATAGGAATCGCTCTAGGGCAAAGCGGGTCAGGATGCCCTGAAAATCTTCCTTTCGTTTCTGAGAAAGATTCTGTAATCGTTGTCGGACTGAAGCGGCGATGTTTCGGGGTTTATTCTGGCTCATGTCAGAGATTCCAGGTAAGGCCGCATGACGTTGCTGACTCGACAAATTTTGGCGTAGTGCCAAAGTTCGTCCATGGTGCAACGGCGATCGCGCCAGCTTTCCCGCAAAGCTTCTAAGGCAACATCTAGTCCAATTTTGTTGCGGTACTTGAAACAATCGACGACGCTTTTAGGAAGGTTATAAACTTGCACTGGAACGCCCTCCAGTTGATGGCTTTCAATGCCAGATTCAAAGGCTTTGCCGGACATGTAGACAATATGGAGAGGTAATAGGTTTTCTCTGGGCAGACGAGCTTTCCCGTGAATGGCGAGCCAAATTTCAAAGGGCGCTTGAGTTGTGATTTCATGGAAGCGCAGCGCAGATAGAAGACAAATTACGCCATGGGGGACACGCTGGCTGGCTTCAACTAGGCTATGGTGCTCCGTAAAGTCTGTGTCTAGCAGTGTATAGATGCCTCGTCCTGAGCGGATGAGCAGCCCTTGTTGTTCTAGGCGGCGCAGGTACTCGCGATGGATTCCATAGGTTTCTACATCTCTAGAACGGAGCACACCCGTTTTTCGGGCAAGGGCTAGAATTTGTTGGGCTTTGGATTGAGACATCTAATAGCTAATGTGTTGAATCGTCGGTAAATATTTATAATTATCAACATTATGACACAGGCAGAATTGAGCTGTAGCCCAAGCTATGGGTTGTAAAGGCCGTGATCACTGCTGCGAAATCTGGAGGCTCGTCGAGATATGGCAACGGTTAATGTCTGGGAAGGCCGAAATAGAGGAAACATTCAGTAGAAATATCGTCTACATTTGCTGCAACTCAGACTGAGTAATCGCTATAGCTGTTAAGCCTGTTGAAAATGGCTCAAAAGTGAAGGCTGTAAGTGTCTTTTTAGATAGCTTTCAGGCCTAGCGTTGTTTTTTCACGTTTGCTAAACATACCTGGATCGCAGCCTGGAAGAGGAGACCAACGTGTATAACTTCACTGCAAAGCGAGTACCTAATCGGGAGCTTCAAAAGATTTCTATTCCGAAATTGTACTGCGATCAGCTACCTATCTGTATTTATCGCACGCAGCTTTTCCTAAAATTGTTTTTTTAATGACTAAAATCTCGCCATTGTTAAATATAAAGGTTACCTCTTTCAGTAGATGACTAGGTCACATTAGTACGCGTAAAGTCTGACAAAAGAGAGTACCTTTATTATTTGGAGGGCTGGGAATGATTGCCCTACCAGATGTTTCTATTCAAGCCCAGATTTATGAAAGTGCTACGTCAAGAGTATATCGGGGCATTAAAGCTCAAGATGGTTGTAAGATCATCATCAAACTACTTAAGCAAGATTATCCTTCTCCTCAGGAATTAACACGCTACAGGCAGGAATATGCCATTACTCGATCGCTGGATTTAGAAGGCGTCATCAAAGCATATAGCCAACAGGATCATCAACGTACGCTCGTTATTCTTCTAGAAGATTTTGGTGGGGAGTCTCTAGAGTATTGGATCCAGCAGCGTCCAGAGGCTTTCTGCCCAATGCCCATATTAACCTTTTTGCGACTTGCGATTAAGCTCAGCAACATTCTAGGCGGAATTCATGCTGCTAATATCATTCATAAAGATATTAACCCTGGCAACATTGTTCTCAATCCTGATACAGGTGTTGTCAAAATTATCGACTTTGGAATTGCAACTCAATTTAACCGCACGAATCCCACGTTTAAGAGCCACTATGAGTTAGAGGGCACACTTGCCTATTTATCTCCAGAGCAAACTGGGCGAATGAACCGGGTACTGGATTACCGCACCGATTTTTACTCGCTTGGTGTAACGTTTTACCAGTTACTGACTGGACAATTGCCGTTCGAAACGACCGATCTTTTGAAATTAGTCCACTGTCACATTGCTAAAGAACCTGTTCCGCCCCACAAACTAAATGCAACGATTCCTCAACCCGTTTCAGAAATTATTATCAAATTAATGGCGAAGAATGCCGAAGAGCGCTATCAGAGTACTTGGGGAATTAGAGCGGATCTAGAGCACTGTATTGAGCAACTAGAAACAGTTGGTCGAATTGCTCTCTTCCCCTTAGCACTGCAAGATATTTCAAATCAGTTTCAAATTTCCCAGAAACTATATGGACGCGAGGCAGAGATTGAAGCACTATTAACAGCGTTTAATAGAGTAATTACAGGGAGAAATAAAGGAAATTCTCAATTTAACGTTGAACTGATGTTAGTGTCTGGTTATGCTGGAGTTGGTAAGTCGGCACTAGTGCAGGAACTCTATAAACCCATCACCGCAAGACGTGGCTATTTTATTTCGGGTAAGTTTGACCAGTTTCAGCATGATATTCCCTACAGTGCGATCACCCATGCCTTACAAAAATTGGTGCGACAATTGCTGAATGAGCCCGAAGAACAGGTGCAACAGTGGCGATCACGTCTGCTTGCGGCATTAGGCAGTAATGGGCAACTCATAATAGATGTGATTCCCGAAGTAGAACTGATGATCGGCGAGCAATCGCCCGTACCAGAGGTAGGAGCGAAGGAAGCTCAAAACCGCTTTAATCGAATTTTTCAACAATTTATTCGTGTGTTTTGTTCAGAAAAACATCCACTTGTGCTTTTCTTAGACGATTTGCAATGGATTGATTCAGCCACACTAAAGTTAATTGAGTTGATATTGCTAGATGAGCAAACTCAATTTTTATTTATGATTGGAGCTTATCGCGATGATGAAGTATCTCCAGTTCATCCATTATCAGTCTTGTTAGAGCGATTGCGAAAACAAGAAGTAGTGCTGCAAAAAATCATTTTGGTTCCCTTAACGCTGGAACCTTTGAGCCAGTTAATTGCTGAAACACTTTATCAGAATACAGACATTGTTCGTTCTCTAGCTGAGTTAGTGCTGCGTAAGACTGAGGGAAACCCATTTTTTGTCAACGAATTTTTGCGAATGTTGCATAGTGAAAATTTGTTAATCTTTGATGCTGAGCAGCAAAGCTGGTACTGGAATATGGCTGAAATTGAAGCTCAAGCAATTACTGATAATGTGGTGGAGTTGCTATTGAGCAAGATGAAGAAATTACCAGAGGTAACCCAGCAACTTCTTCAGTTAGTCGCTTGCATTGGAGCTGAATTTGATTTGGAAACGTTGGCAATCGTCTCTAAGCAACCACCTAAAACAATTTTTCAACATTTACTAATAGCAGTAAAAGCTGGATTCATTCAGCCTATCTCTGAATTAGATGAGAATTTGTTGGTTCAAGAGTATAAGTTCTTGCATGATCGCGTTCAACAAGCTGCCTATGCTCTCATCGATGCATCTCAGAGACAAGGGATACATCTGCAAATCGGTCGCAATTTACTGGAAAAGACATCGCCAGAACAACGAGCAGAGCGGTTGTTTGAAATTGTTGACCATCTGGATTATGGAACTGAGTTAATCACTGAGCAATCTGAACGGAATGAGATTGCCAACCTGAATTTGCAAGCAGGTCAGAAAGCGCTGGCAGCAACGGCTTATGAAGCAGCGCTCAACTATTTCAATACAGGGCTAAAACTTCTTGAGGTCGAGAGTTGGCAGCGCGAGTATACTCTGACTTTGGCGTTGCACTCAGGGGCAGCAGAGGCAGCCTACCTCGGTGGTCACTATGACGCAATGGAGCAGCTTGTAGAAGCAGTGCTCAACCATGCGAAGACAGGGCTAGACACAGTGAAGGCTTACGATAGCAGGATTCAAGCATGGCTGTCGCGGGGCAACCCGAAAGAAGCTCTAAAAACTGGACTGGAAGTGCTGCGACTGCTGGGAATTGATTTGGTGGAAGTTCCCAGCCAATTAGATGTTCAAGCCGGATTAGAGGAAACCGCTGCAAGATTGGCTGGACGGGAAGTCGAAGATTTGATTGATCTGCCGGAGATGACTGAACCTGTGCCACTGGCAGCCATCTATATTTTAGTCAGCACAATAGGGGCGGCGTTTAATGTGACACCCGCTCTAATGGTGTTGATTGTTTGCAAAATGTTGAATTTATCGATCGCCCACGGAAACGCAATCTGGTCGCGGCTCGGTTATGCTGCCTATGGCATGATGCTCTGTGGAGTTGTACAAGACCTTGAACTGGGCTATCGATTTGGCAAACTATCCTTAAATTTAGCGCAACGATTAAGTCACAAGAGAGGTCACTGCAAAGCATTATTGATGGTGAATTTCCATATCATTCACTGGAAAAAACACCTTAAAGAGACGTTTCCTAGCTTAGCAGAAGCCTATCAAAGCGGTATAGAAAGTGGGGAGTTTGAGTTTGCGAGTTATTGTGCATTTAGTCTCTGTTATTATCCTTTCTTTGCAGGACAAGAACTAAAAGAACTGGAACAACAAACAGCAATTTATCGAAAAGTCACCCATCAAATTAGACGAGAGACGGCTTCCATCTGGCTAGCCATGTTGCAACAAACAATCCTGAATCTGCGAGGTCAATCTGAACATCCAAGTCGTTTAGTCGGTTCTCTCTATGACGAAGAGCAAGCGATCTCAGGGGCGATCGCAGTCAAGGATGGAACCAGTCTTCACTACTTCTACTTAAATAAACTGATTCTATGCTATCTGTTTGGAGAGTATGAGCAAGCTGCAAAAACAGCGGCTTTGGCAGAACCGTATTTAGGCGCAGCTACAGCAATCCTCTCTGTCGCTATCTTTCATTTCTATGACTCCCTGATATTTCTGAGCTTGGGGGCGGATGCTGCAAACGCTGAAAAAGAAACCTGGTTAAATCGCGTGAATGCTAATCAGGAGAAGATGCAGAAATGGGCACACCATGCCCCGATGAACTTTTTGCATAAATTTCAGTTAGTCGAGGCAGAGAAAGCACGAGTGTTGGGTCGGTTTTTTGAGGCAGAGGAGTTTTACGAACAAGCCATTCAAGGGGCGAAAGAGAACGAGTATCTTCAAGAAGAAGCCTTAAGCTATGAGTTAGCTGCCAAACATTACCTGGCGCGTGGTCGAGTAAGGTTTGCTCAGCTTTATATGAAGGAAGCCCATTACTGCTATGAGCGATGGGGTGCGATCGCTAAATCCAAAGATTTAGAGACTCGCTATTCCCAGTTTTTTCCTCCGCGTAATGTGGTTGCCGTGCCAATGTATACCACTGCTGAAACGACTTCTAATCCTTCATTGATCGCTTTCGATTTAGCCGCAGTGATGAAAGCATCTCAAGCGATTTCAAGTGAGATTGAACTAGAAAAGTTACTTCGCTCGTTGATGCAGATACTCATTGAAAATGCTGGGGCACAAACTGGATATCTGCTTTTAGAAAATGCAGAGCAATGGACAATCGAAGCGGCGTGTGAACTGACCGATGGTGAGCAGTCCTGTATTGCAAAAGTCCTGCAATCACTGCTGATCGCAGATCGATTACCTGAATCCATCACTCAATATGTCATCCGGACGCATGAGGCAATCCTCTTAGACGATGCCACTCGTAAAGGTAATTTCATCAATGATCCCTATATTCGACACTACCAAGCTCGATCCGTCTTGTGCTTGCCATTGTTAAATCAAAGCAAGCTTGTCGGTGTGCTGTATCTGGAAAACCGATTGGTAACTGGAGCATTCACGGCAGAACGATCACAACTTCTGAATCTACTCTCGACTCAAGCTGCGATCGCGATTGAAAATGCAAAACTTTACTCAAAGCTCCGCGCCAGTGAAAACCAGATGGCTCAATTTTTAGAGGCGATTCCCGTCGGAATTGGTATCGTCAATGCAGCAGGACGCCCTTATTATGCCAACCAACGGGGGATTCAGCTCATGGGCAAAGCAATTGATCCTGCTGTACCCCCGGATCAACTTGCTGAAGTTTATCAGTTCTATGTGAGCGGAACGAATCAAATTTATCCAACAGAGAGACTGCCAGCCATCCGGGCGTTGAGTGGGGAGCATACCAGGATTGATGATATGGATATTCAGCAGAGCAATGAAACCATTCCAATTGAAGTATGGGGCACTCCTGTGTTTGATGAACAGGGTAATGTTGTTTATGGGATCGTTGCATTTCAAGACATCACTGAGCGTAGACAATCTGAGCAATTATTAGCCGATTACAACCGCACCTTGGAGCAGCAGG
Source organism: Stenomitos sp. (assembly GCA_036704065.1). Lineage (GTDB taxonomy): Bacteria > Cyanobacteriota > Cyanobacteriia > Thermosynechococcales > Thermosynechococcaceae > JAAURS01. Next base: position 3,600 of record DATNQK010000463.1, on the reverse strand, counting down.
TTGGAGAACGGACAGCGGCTTTACAGAAAAGCGAAGCAGAACTACGCCAAGTCTACGACGAGCTTCGCTTACGAGAACAGGAACTACGATTAATCACCAACGCGCTCCCAGCTCTCATCAGCTATGTCAATGGCGATCGGTGCTATCAATTCATCAACCATGCCTATGAAGCCTGGTTCAACCGTAGCTGTGATGAAATCTTGGGCAAACCGGTTAGCCAACTTCTGGGTGAGGCGGTTTATCAACGAATTGAACCGTATATTAACCAGGTATTTGGAGGACAAACGGTACCCCTGGAAGCAGAAATCCTGTTTCCGATCGGTAAACGGTTCATCAGTGCCATCTTGATCCCTGATTTTGATGCCAATGCTCAGGTGAGAGGGTTTTACAGTCTGATCACAGATATCAGCGATCGCAGACGCGCCGAACAAGCCTCAATTTTGGAAGAACGCAACCGTATGGCACGAGAAATTCACGATACGTTGGCGCAAGCTTTTACGGGTGTTTTGCTTCATGTTGGCTCTGTTATACAAATGCTGATGGATGATTCGGGATCTGCTCAGATATATCTGGAAAGGCTGGAAAAAATTGATGAATTAGCCCGAATCGGACTTGCGGAAGCTCGTCGCTCAGTGGTAGCGCTTCGTCCCCAACTGTTGGAACAGGGTACTTTAGAGAGCGCACTACAGCGTCTCGTAACTCAAATGCAGCCCACTACTAAGACTACGTTAATCTACGAAAGCAAAGGTGCTGGTTACGCTCTACCGATCAAAGTAGAAAATTACCTACTACGAATTGGGCAGGAAGCCTTAACAAATGCCATCAAGTACGCCAATGCCAGCAAAATTCTAATTGAGCTAGTGTACAACAACACTCAGTGTCTTTTGCACATTAAAGATAATGGACAGGGCTTTGGGATTGGCAGCATCTCATCACTGGGTGGCTTTGGTTTGTTAGGAATGAGTGAACGAGCAGAGCGGATTGGTGCACAACTAGCGATTCAAAGCGAACCTGGGCAAGGAACAGAAATTATTGTCACTGTTAACCGGGAGTGAACACCATGAGCCAATCCACTAAAATTCGGGTTCTGATTGTCGATGACCATTCCCTCGTTACAGAAGGATTAGCAAACATTGTTAACTATGACCCAGAAATGACAGTGGTTGCTCAGGCGGAGAACGGGCAGCAGGCGATTAACCGTTATCGTGAGCATCAGCCTGATATCACCCTAATGGACTTGCGAATGCCAGGAATGGGAGGGGTTGAAGCCATTACTGCGATTTGTGCTGAATTTAAATCAGCCCGAATCATTGTGCTGACCACCTACGATGGCGATGAGGATATTTATCGAGGGTTGCAGGCAGGTGCACAGGGCTACTTGCTTAAAGATGCAAAACCCAGTGAACTTTTGAATGCAATCCGTATGGTTCATGGTGGTCAACAGTATGTTTCTCCAGTTGTAGGGCGGAAACTGGTAGAGCGGATGAACAACCCAGTCTTGAGTGAACGAGAACTAGAAGTGTTTCGTTTAATGGCGCAGGGATTGAGTAATCAAGACATTGGAACTGCCTTAAATATTGGCGAAAGCACTGTCAAATCGCATGTAACTCACATTTTGAATAAGTTGGGAGTTAGTGATCGCATGCAAGCCGTCATTGTTGGTGTCAAACGCGGGCTTGTCAGTTTATAGATTGTGTTTTAGTTGAGATTTAGCCTCCGACTTTAGTCGGAGGCCAGCTTCTACTGATGATGGATTGCTGCATCCATCCCCAGCGCGCACGAATTATAGACTCTTAGTGGGCGACAGACAGAAACCAATTCCCTATAGTGAATTCATGCAAACGTTAACAGCAACTTAGTTGCAAGTTTAAGTTTGCTTGGCAGGTTTGAAAGATGGTTGACGATCACGAGCATTATTCCTTGCTTGTTCTGCCTTCAATTCAGGATCACATTCAAGGTGTGCTAAGTGCCAGTGTTGTACTCGTCATGTATGGAGATTATGAATGTTTTCAAAGCGCAAACGCCTATCGATTGATTAAAGCTGCTCAACAACAGTTGAGTTCTTCTTTGAAGGAGAATGATGTGTGTTTTATCTTTCGTCATTTTCCCCAGATAGAAATTCATCTTCATGCTCAACGGGCAGCGGAAGCAGCGGAAGCAGCGGCAATGCAAGGTCAGTTTTGGCAGATGCATGAGATGCTCTTTATCCATCAACAAGCGTTAGAGAACGGATATCTGGTGGAATATGCAAATCGTTTGGGACTTGATCTTTCCAAATTTTTGCAAGATTTATCTGGAAGAGTCCATGTTGATCGCATCATTGCAGATATTCAGAGCGGACAGCAAAGTGGAGTAGAAGCGGCACCAGCTTTGTTTATTCAAGGGATTCGTTATCGCGATCGCTGGACTATTGAGCAATTAATAGCAGCCATTACGGCGGCAAGTTATTAGGGACACAGAGTCTAAATTGAGCGATTACCCCGCAGGGGGAACTGCTTCGCATCGCCAAAGGATGAAAAGTAACCCATCTGAACATCAAATTCATCAATCTAGAGGAGATCAAGATGAGTAGCAATCTTACAAATGGTCAAGCTATGAAACTTGAAGTGATTGTATTGCCTGTTTGCGATGTTGATCGCTCCAAGGATTTTTATAAAACGTTGGGCTGGCGGCTGGATGCCGACTTTGTTACTGGTGAAGACTTTCGGGTGATACAGCTAACTCCTCCCGGTTCAGAGTGTTCAATTATCTTTGGTCAAGGAGTGACATCAGCCGCACCGGGTTCAGTTCAGGGTCTACACCTCATCGTTTACGACATTGAGGCAGCCCGCGCCGCACTCGTTGATCGCGGTGTCGAGGTGAGCGAGGTGTTCCACGACGCGGGCGGGGTCTTCCACCGTGCTGGAACTGAGGGACGAGTAGCGGGTTCTGATCCGCAACGTGGTAACTATGCCTCGTTTGCCTCGTTCAGTGATCCAGATGGCAATGGTTGGGTACTCCAGGAAGTGAAGACACGCGCACCCGGACGGTAATCGGACATCCACACACCCAGCAACACCTAAAAACTAATTCATCCCATGAAAACGCAGAAAGTATGGTTCATTACCGGAGCCTCCAGGGGCTTCGGATTGGAAATTGCCAGAGCAGCCCTGGCATCTGGTGACCACGTCGTGGCGACGGTTCGCAGTAAACCTGAACAACTCGCGACTGCTCTACACAACCACCCAGATCTCTACGTGGTGCAGATGGATATCACTCAAGAAGACCAGGTACAAGCGGCTGTCAAGCAAGGGGTTGCCCGGTTTGAGCGGATTGATGTCCTAGTCAATAATGCTGGGTTTGGTATGGTTACGGCGATCGAAGAAGCTTCGGATACCGAAGTCCGCAACTTGTATGAGACTAACGTGTTTGGCTTACTCAATGTGACTCGTGCCGTATTGCCGTACCTGCGCCAACAAACATCCGGGCACATCATCAATATCTCGTCTTTGTTCAGTTACGATGCGGTTCCAGGCTGGGGATTGTATGGGTCTACTAAATTTGCGATCGAAGGTCTCTCGAAAGGGCTAGCGGTTGAACTTGCACCGCTTGGCATCCATG
>DATNQK010000462.1:0-2382 GCA_036704065.1 Stenomitos sp. | reverse complement strand
CTGAGTATGGACCAAGCGGCTGATGAAAAATTGTTCGACTGCGGCGGGAATATCTACACTTTTAACAAGCGTGAAGCCGCTGTGTCGAAAGCTGGTATAAATTATCTGTCCGACATGGAGGGAAGAATGGTTGCTGGCGGCTTCTGTCTCTCTTCTGTCTGGCTTAGTCACGAACTGCACCTATTTTTAAAATTGACCTGAGGTACCCTACAGGTTTGGGTATGAATCTAACAGGATAATAGCGAGTTTTAAACTTGGTTTTCTGAATAGAAAAATACGAATTATGAGTGATGATTGCTTGCCATCGAGTGGTTCGCCTGTCCAGGATGCGTGTGCTTATGCCGACTTAAGCAGAGCCCAAAAACGCCAGCGTCTGAGAGAGATTGCCCAGGTGTTTTTGAAGCTGGGATCAATCGCCTTTGGGGGTCCAGTTGCTCACATCGCCATGATGGACGATGAAGTGGTCAAACGTCGAGGCTGGCTGTCTCAAGAACGGTTGCTGGATTTATTAGGGGCGACCAATCTCATTCCAGGCCCAAATTCAACAGAATTGGCGATTCATATTGGGTATGAGCGCGGTGGCATTGCAGGCTTAATGGTGGCAGGGGTTAGCTTTATCCTACCGTCCCTGCTGCTGGTGTGGGGATTGGCGATCGCCTATGTCCACTATCAAAGCGTCCCCCAGGTAGATTGGCTGCTGTATGGCATCAAGCCTGCAATTGTGGCGATTGTCTTGCAAGCGCTATGGAAACTAGGGCGTAAGGCGATTAAAGGTTGGCTGACGGGCAGTGTTGTATTAGCGACGGTTGTGGCTTTTGCGGGTGGCGGCAGTGAGCTAGTGCTGTTGTTGTTGGCAGGGGCGAGTGTTGTACTTTTTCGGCGAGGATTTAGCCAACATACCCTTCGCTCAACGGGTCTCCCTTCTTTAATGCTAGCTTTGCCAGCCCCAGTCTCAGCTCCAATGGCTGCGGCAAGTGGCCTCCAGATTTTTTGGGTGTTTTTGAAAGTGGGTTCCATCTTGTATGGGAGTGGCTATGTGCTGCTGGCATTTTTGCAGCGCGATTTGGTAGACCACAATCACTGGTTGACGACACAACAATTATTAGATGCAGTCGCCATTGGCCAAGTGACACCGGGGCCAGTGTTTACCACGGCAACCTTTATCGGTTATCTGCTCAACGGTCATGTTGGGGCACTAGCGGCGACCTGCGGTATTTTTCTGCCCTCTTTTGTGTTTGTGCTGGCGTTGAACCCTTGGGTGGCTAAGTTGCGGGCTTCGCAAACGATGAGTGCTTTTCTCGATGGTGTAAATGCGGCATCCCTAGGATTGATGGCTGCGGTGACCTATACCCTGGGGCGTGCGGCTGTCGTGGATGGGTTGACTTTATTTTGGTTCGGGGTCAGTGCGATCGCCGTTTTGCGCTTTAACCTTAATGCAATGGGTCTGATTTTAGGAGGCGGCATTGTGGGCTTTGCGGCCCATCTGTTGCATTGGATCTAGTGAAGGTGGCCATAGGTCTGGCTGGGTTGTTCGCCACGAAATGCACAGGAATATGAAAAAATAAAAAACGGTCTGGATGTTCGTTCTGTGAACGCTGGCCGTTTCCTTTTCACAACTGTTTCATATCCTCCAATTAACAATGGGCAATACTTACACCGTAGAAATTCACCATGATGGTGGCGTTCATACCATTACCGTTCCCGACGATCAATCCATTTTAAATGCGGCCCACGCGGCAGGCATTGATTTGCCTACCTCCTGCGGTGCGGGTGTTTGTACGACCTGTGCGGCTCAAATCTTGTCAGGTGACGTGGAACAAGGGGATGCGATGGGCTTAGGCCCTGACCTGATTGAAAAGGGGTATGCACTGCTTTGTGTCTCTTATCCACGTTCGGATGTGAAGCTTGAGTCGAACAAAGAAGAAACGGTGTATAACTTACAATTTGGTCAATTCCAGTCTTAAGGCACCGTGCAGCGGTAATGACTACTCAATTTATAACGCTGGAGCTAGACCTGGAAACGGCGATGCCTCAGTTGCGGTCTGCTATTGAATCGCAGCTTGTGTTGCAGGGTGAGCCATTGCGTTGGGCCATTGCAGCGGTCAATGAAGGGATTGTGCGGGTTGAAGCCGTAGTCCTGCAAGCCGAAGAGACGACCGCTGCCTTACCTACGCGCGTTTAACATGATGCATCGTCCTTTTACCGTTGCGTTGATTATTCCCACAGGCATTGGCGCAGCGATTGGTGGCTACGCTGGGGATGCGTTGCCTGTGGCACGTACGATGGCGAGTCTTTGCGATCGTCTAATTACCCACCCCAATGTGCTTAACGGTGCGCAACTGTACTGGCCGATTCCCAATGCTTGGTACGTGGAAGGCTATG
>DATNQK010000461.1:0-3148 GCA_036704065.1 Stenomitos sp. | reverse complement strand
ACTGTCGTCGTCAGCTTTAAAGGTACAAATGGTTCAGCACCTCTAGCCCGTTTGCAGCTTGGAAGCGATGGTAATTATTACGGCACCACCTCTACGGGCGGATCTGCAAATAAAGGGACAGCCTTCAAGCTCACCCCCACTGGCACTTTGACATCATTTAACTTTAGTGGCGCAAATGGGGCATCGCCCGAGTCAGGCTTGGTCGAATCCAGCGGCTTTTTGTACGGCACAGCCCGCTTAGGCGGTGCAAAGAATAAGGGCGCTATTTTTAAGATTCCGATTGGTGGCGGAACACCCGTCTTAGTGGCTAGTTTTACAGGTGCCAATGGAGCCAACCCTGTTGCAGCGGTAACAAAAGGAAGTGATGGCAACTTCTATGGCACTACCAGCACTGGCGGAACTGCTAACAAAGGAGCGATTTATAAATTAGTCGGCTCTACCATCACTAAATTGTTTGACTTTAATGGCACCAACGGTCAAACTCCCGAATCGACCCTGATTCCAGTTTCTGCAACGACACTTGCATTTTATGGAACAGCCTCTGCAGGAGGGTCAGGCTTAAAGGGTACCGTTTTCAAATTTACGCCTTAAAACAGCGTTTAGATCGGTAAACAAACGCTAAAAATATAATCAACAAAGCGGAGCATCCTCAACAGATGCTCCGCTTTTCTATATCAAGGTGAAGGACTTAAAATCTAAAGGTGGTGCGGATGAGGGGAACAAAATCGGTTCCATTATTGGCGTTGCCCTCTGGGTTAAATACCACCACCACACCAGGCGTAATTGAAATATTGTTGTTGATGTTAATCCGGTAGAGTGCTTCTAAGTGGTAGGACGTATAAAAGTCGCCAATTCGAATATCGGCCCCGGTATCATCCTTCACACGCACCACTTGAGGTGGTTGACCAAAAATAATGGCACCCAAGTTGCCCTTGTGAAATAAATCAGGGAATGCAACGGCTAAAGCCCAGTTGAGAACTTCTGCTTTTGCATTAGTAGGACTATCAGCCTGTGCAGCCCAAGTATATCCAGCCCATCCAGACAAATTAAGCCACGGTTTAATTTTGGCATTGATTTCTAAACCAGCCGAATCTGAGGTTGTCGGCGAATTACCAAAAGGACGTCGAGCATACTGACTGCCTGTACTCCCCGTTAGGTTGACAATTGCAGAATCCGCCGATTCTTGAAACGCATGGACGTAGGTTAAACCAACACCTAAGGTGCGAGTTAACTGTAATTCCAATTGTGCCAGCCCAGAATAGCTACCGCCCAAGAAACCACCATTCGGGCCTGTAGCGTTAGCTGGACGATCTGCCAGATAGCCGAAGGAGGCTGCCACTACTTTATTGAATTTATAGTTGAACACAGCACCTGCGCTATTGGGGGTGTCGCCAAATCGGTAAATGGGGTTAAAGCGTCCAAACCGAGAAATGGTGCCTGTACTGTCGCTTTCTAGGTAGGGATTGAAGGTTTTTACCGAAGTGAAGAAATCGCCAGAGTTAGCAATAACAGTGAGGCGACCGTTGGAGCCAATGGGGAAGCGATAGTACAAATCATCTAGGGTGACGGTGTTATTTTCATTACCGTCTACGCTCAGCCGGGTCATGTTGGTGCCTGTACTGGCGGGTGTACCGAAGGCATCTTTGGTGGCATCAAGGGGTTGGATATTTCGCGCCTGGAGCCGGATGCGGAGTTGATCCAAGCCTGTGAAACTGGTGTCAAAGTTCAGACGCAGGCGATCGCCAAAGGTCGGGCGCGAATTATCATCTACAGTCGGTGTACCAACGGGAACATCGCGCTTACCATCAGAGGAAAAGAATTGACTGGTGAGAAACACCGCTTCACCCGTCAGCTTGGTGGTGGTGGAAAATTGTTGGGCCTGTAGGGTTTGAGCACGGGCCTCTAAACTATCCACTCGTCCTTTGAGCGTTGCCAGTTCAGCCTTGAATTCCTGTTGCAGCGCTTTGACCGTTTCCAAATCTTCTTTGGTCGCAAAGCGATCGCTAATCTGGTCTAAGCAGGCATTGAGAGCCGCAGCCAATTCATACCGCGTCGCTGCACGGTTGCCCCGAAAGGTACCGTCTGGATAACCTGCAATACAACCATAACGCTCAACCAAAGATTGCAATGCTTGAAAAGCCCAATCGGTAGGCTGTACATCCGATAACTGGGAAACAGAGGTCACTTGACTTGCATCTTGTTGACCTTCATTGACATCCGTAATTAAAGGCGAAAAACCTTCCGCAAAGTGCGCTTCTGTCAGCGTTGTACTTTCCAGTGCTGTTACTTCACTTGCATGGGTCGTGTTTTCTGCCACAAGCTGGGGGGTTGCACTAAATGACGCTTCAGCAAACATGCTGGAGTGAGGTTCAGCGGCGATCGCACCCAGCGATACTCCCATTCCTACTCCCCAAATCCCTACTCCAAACCCTCGGATCAACTGCAACGAGACACTCATCATTAATCGTCCTCACACACTAGATTGCTGACAGCAAAGAAGATCAACCACCTTTAGGCAGATCTCTGATACGTAAATTACAATTAAAACACAAATGAATTGCAATTCAAATAAAATACAAGCCTTGAATCCAGTGGCTGTAGCCTGCTTTTGCCTCGTTTAGCGATCGCACCATCAAGCGCTTCGTCAATCCACCAACTGAGTCAGGCCTGAAACGAGACTCCGCAGAAGGCTCTCAGCAACATCAAGGCCTCACAAAAACCGGCGCATCTTAATTAAATTGCCTTTGATTTGCAAATGAATTGCAATTCATATATATTTGATTCTTGTTTAAGGCTTTTTTGGTCTGGCCTTATGGGTATGGGGGGAAGCCAGCCGGACTATTTGAATAGAAGCTTGGTTCTTCAAAGCTTCTAAGCCCTTGCAATTGCTGATGTTTCAACTGTTGTGTTAGCAGATCTCATCTCAGAAACTATGAATGATTTACCGACTAGAGAACCCTCCCCTTCGCCTCGGGCTGTTCATCAATCGCACAGTCACCTACAGCGCTCTGTAAGGGTTCCAGCGCTTGGGATCGGTTTGATTATTGGGTTAGGAGTAGGCTGCGGTGTCGTTGCCAAGACCGTGTTAGCGCAACCCTCCGGCCAGCTCCTCAGCCAAGCAACACCTCAGCCACTTAAACTCACATTT
>DATNQK010000460.1:0-5894 GCA_036704065.1 Stenomitos sp. | reverse complement strand
GATGTCAAACTCGGTATAGCGCTTGAGTGTTGCTTCGGGGGGCACATCTACGCTTGCTGCATAGGTGATTGCAGTTCCAGGCTCAAACTGAGCGACGAGTTCATCAAAGGAGGAGCGAAGTTGAAAATTGCCTAAAATGTTCAGTTGCTCTTGGGCAACCGCTTCTTGGAATGTCTTTTCTAAAAGGTCTTCTAATGTAGCGGCTTTTAGATATTGAGCGCCAAAACGCTGCAAAACAACCTGTCGCGGTATTTTACCGCGCCGAAAGCCTGGGATTTGGGCGGATTTCATCAGGTTCGTGACCGTTTGCTCGTAGGCCGTACGCGATCGCTCTGCAGAAATCTCAACTTCTAGGCCTATCTGACTTCCAGGAAGTCTTTCCTGATTTACCTTTAACTGCTCTCGTGTTTTAGACAACGCTATTTCCTCAAGTGGACTGAACGGTAGAGTATTCAATCTGTGGAGTGTTAGCCGCACCTAATGCACAACTGGCGGCTCAACCTGCAACACAAACATTTTTGCGCAATTCTTTATCTTAGTTCATTTGTCTACAATCTTATCTAGCGGGTTACAAGCTGGGCTGCATTGCCGAGAATCGGGCACTTATGTTTTATCGCAGGGCTGAAGCGTGTACAATGAGCTTACCTGCTTCATCAACTTCTATTCGCAAACCTTTGGGGTGCCATACCTCTCAGTATAGGCGAGTGTCATTCCTCTGCATCAGTGTGCAGAAGCTTTTTTTATGAATAAAAGTTCAAAAATGAACTTTGCATGTCATAATTTACGGTGTTGGTGAGACAAAACGTTGTCAAAAGCGAATAATAAATACTAAATTTCTGATGTTTTAAAGATTAGATCAGTTAATCATTCATCCTCAATTTTGAATTCTTAACAGTTTACATGTTAGTTTTGTAGCCACCCTTTAAAATCTTCACATAGCATTGGCCTACAGTTCTCTCAAGTTGTTATGTTTGCCAGTCGCCAATCAGGTTAGGGTTCTATCCAAGTAAAGATAGATTAAACTTTGCGGTTTGTATGAGTTTGGTTTTTTCGGTAGTTTCTCGGCTTGTATTTTTAGGTTTTCTATTTGTAAAGTCTCTTGATTGATAGGTTGAATGGCTTAAACGTAAACCCGAATCAGCTAGGCCTGGGTTTCAAAGACGATTATTTTATATCTATGTTTTTGGTGGATTAAGTTTTTATTAAAGCCGTTATTAAAATTCTAAATTGTTTGTATTGAGGAGGCTGTTAGGTTGACCCAGTTGTATCGTGTTGCGATTCTTGGCGCTACGGGTGCCGTTGGTGCCGAGTTGCTACAGCTTCTTGATGAGCGACATTTTCCGCTTAGCGAACTTAAATTGCTTGCTTCTGCTCGTTCAGCAGGCCAGGAAATTGAGTTTAAAGGGCAGAAATTGCGGGTTGAGGAAGTTACAGAACAATCTCTCAAAGGAGTAGATATAGTTCTTGCTTCGGCTGGAGGGTCGGTTTCTCAGAAATGGGCTCCCAAAGCGGTAGACGCTGGAGCCGTGGTAATTGATAACTCCAGTGCATTTCGGATGGATCCTACGGTGCCCTTGATTGTGCCCGAGGTGAACCCTGAGGCGATCGCTTCTCATCAAGGCATTATTGCTAACCCAAACTGTACGACTATATTGATGACAGTTGCGCTCTGGCCGCTTCATCAAGTTCAGCCCATTCAACGCATCATTGCAGCGACCTACCAATCTGCTAGTGGGGCTGGAGCGCGAGCAATGGAAGAATTGAAAGTTCAAGCTCAGGCCATTCTCAATGGAGAAACACCGACTACGGAGTGTTTCCCTTATCCTTTAGCGTTTAATCTCTTTCCACACAATTCTGACTTGAATGATGATGGATATTGTGTTGAAGAAACAAAAATGATTCTGGAAACCCGTAAGATTTTTGGGGTGCCAGAATTGCGAGTGAGTGCAACTTGTGTAAGAGTGCCCGTTCTTAGAGCCCATTCCGAAGCTCTGAATATTGAGTTTGCTCAGCCTTTCCCTGTAGAAACTGCTCGAACACTTCTTCAAAAAGCGCCTGGTGTAAAGCTAGTAGAGGATTGGCAACGCAATTACTTCCCCATGCCCCTAGAGGCTAGTGGGCAAGACGATGTTTTGGTGGGACGCATTAGGCAAGATGCTTCTCATCCCTGCGGGTTAGAGCTATGGCTCAGTGGCGATCAAATCCGTAAAGGTGCGGCCCTTAACGCAGTACAGATTGCAGAACTTCTACTAAAGCGTGGGTTAAACAAAGCCTCTGAACCTGAATTAGTGCATTGAGGAAGGATGAAACGATGACTGCGAAGCCCTTTCTTGGGGCGTTGTGGTTGATAGGCTTACTGTGCTGAATGTATTTCCTCTGTTGTAGAGATATAAGCTCTGCTCGACAGAGTGCATACCTCAAGAGTAAATAGCTTGCTAAATAAGCTGGATTGAACGTTTAAACTGGAGATCGAATTCTGTGGCTCGCTTTGGACGGATTGTCACTGCAATGGTCACCCCCTTCACTGATGAAGGGCAGGTGGATTACACAGTTGCAGCTAAACTTGCGGATCATTTGGTTAACCAGGGCTCGGATGGGCTTGTCGTGTGTGGCACCACGGGAGAATCTCCCACTTTGACGTGGGCAGAAGAGTATCAGCTCTTTCAGGTGATCCAACAAGCGGTGGCTGGACGAGCAAAGATCATCGCGGGAACTGGATCAAATTCTACCCATGAGGCTATTGAAGCGACTCGCAAAGCTGCTAGCCTAGGTCTAGATGGCGCGTTGTTGGTTGTTCCGTACTACAACAAGCCTCCTCAAGAGGGGTTATATGCACATTTCAAGGCGATCAGCACTGCAGTTCCTGATTTGCCTATAATGTTATATAACGTCCCAGGTCGAACAGGTCAGAATCTTGCTCCCCACACGGTTGCTCGCCTAGCGGAGCTAGATAATGTTGTTGCAATTAAGGAAGCCAGTGGCAGTCTGGATCAAGCCAGTCAGATTCGGTGTCTGACGCCACCTGATTTTGAACTTTATTGTGGGGATGATTCTTTAACGTTGCCGATGCTTGCCATTGGTGGGGTTGGGGTCGTTAGTGTTGCGAGTCATTTGGTTGGAACGCTACTGCAAAAAATGGTAGAGGCCTTTGTCTCAGGTCAATCTTCTACGGCTGCTGAAATTCACCTCGAGTTGACCCCTCTCTTTAAAGTCTTATTTGCAACCACCAACCCGATCCCGGTAAAAGCAGCTTTGCAAATGCAAGGATGGGCAGTGGGTCAAACTAGGCTCCCACTGTCAGAGTTACCTTCTCCTTTAGCCCAAGATTTACGACAAGTGTTGGCTGATTTATCGCTGTTATAGAGCGACTACCTGGCAGTGACCGATTTGACTTCTCTCTATTTTTGTTTGTTTTTGTAGCACTGTTTCTCATCAAGCGCAAATTCGCTTCTTTGCAGTGCCTCTTTTTCAAGCTTTTCACAATTCAATATCCAATTGAATCATTGATCTAAACCGAGACGTTAACCCTATGACGCGTGCGAATATGGCTTCTCCGCTAAAAGTTATTCCCCTAGGTGGCCTTCACGAAATTGGTAAAAATACCTGTGTCTTTGAATACGAAGATGAGATTATTTTGCTAGATGCTGGGTTGGCTTTCCCAACTGATGGCATGCATGGGGTCAATATTGTGCTCCCTGATATGACCTATTTGCGGGACAATCAGCACAAAATTAAGGGCATGATTGTTACCCACGGGCATGAGGATCATATTGGTGGGATTCCTTTTCATCTAAAGCAATTTGATATTCCGGTTATTTACGGTCCACGTCTAGCAATGGCTCTATTGCAGGGCAAGTTAGAGGAAGCTGGTGTTGCGGGCAAGACAGAATTACGCACCGTTGCTCCTCGTGAAATTGTGCGCTATGGTAAGCACTTTTTTGTGGAATTTATTCGTAATACGCACTCTATTGCGGATAGTTTTACCGTTGCGATTCATACCCCTATCGGCGTGGTGATTCATACAGGAGACTTTAAGATTGACCATACGCCTGTAGATGGTGAATATTTTGATCTTCAGCGTTTGGCTGAGTATGGAGAGAAAGGGGTATTGTGCCTCATTAGTGATTCAACCAATTCAGAACTTCCTGGATTTACGCCGTCTGAGCGGTCTGTTTTCCCGAATCTAGATCGTGCTTTTAGTCAGGCTTCGGGTCGCTTATTGGTGACGACATTTGCCTCTTCGGTACATCGGATTAATATGATTCTGGAGTTGGCTCAGAAGCATAATCGGGTGGTATCGGTGCTGGGTCGTTCCATGCTTAATGTGATTGCCCATGCGCGGAATCTTGGATACATCAAGTGTCCAGACAACCTATTTGAGCCATTACAAGCTGTCCGTAACTTACCTGATCATAAGGTATTGATTTTGACCACAGGATCTCAGGGTGAGCCTATGGCTGCTATGTCACGGATTGCTCGTAAGGAACACCGCCAAATTCAAATTCGACAGGGCGATACGGTTGTATTTTCTGCCAACCCCATTCCAGGCAACACAATTGCAGTGGTAAACACCATTGATCAATTGATGATTCAAGGGGCGCAGGTGGTTTATGGTCGTGAGCGTGGTATTCACGTCTCGGGACATGGCTGCCAAGAAGATCAAAAGTTGATGCTGGCGTTGACGAAGCCTAAATTCTTTTTGCCCGTTCATGGCGAACACCGCATGTTGATTAAGCATGCCGAAACGGCCCGTAGTGTTGGGGTTCCGGCTGACAATATGGTGATTATTGACAATGGTGATGTGGTGGAGCTCACCGCTGATGCAATTCGGATTGGCGAAAAAGTACCTGCAGGAATTGAGCTAATGGATAGTGCGGGTATTGTGCAAGCCAATGTCCTGCAAGAGCGGCAGCGTTTGGCTGAAGACGGTATTGTAACCGTTGCGGCGGTGATAGGCATGAACGGAGAACTCTTAACGGTTCCGGAAGTTCATCTCCGTGGTGTGGTGACCAGTGTTGATCACAGCAAGTGGCGCGTGTGGGTGAAAGATGCGCTGGAACTTGCTCTGCGCAATCGTTGGGATCAGTATGCAGTGAAAGATAAGGACGATCAAGTTGATGTGGATTGGGATAGCCTTAAGACTTACTTAGATCGTGAGTTACAAGGACTGTTGCGCCGTGAATTACAAACGAGGGCGTCGCTTTTATTCCTGATGCAATATCCTCAGGCAACTGAAAAAGCAAAGGGTCGAGTCCCTGCACAAACTCAAGCTCGGCGACAGCGCAGTACAGCTAAAGTTGCCTCTTAAATCTACAGTAAGTGTATAACTTAACTCTGCAATAGTAACTCTAAACTCTACTAATGCGTGTTAAGTCAGTTTCTTCAGTCCGCCAAAGCGGACTGTTTTTTTATGGGGCTGTAATTTCTTGCATTGGAATAATTTCTCTTTAGGTAATTTGCCTAACCCACTCAATTGCTTATGAACTTTTCCGGAATTGAGTTGTGTGGAGGAAATCCTCAAAAATTGGCCTTTAGATGCAAGAAAAAAGGTTGCGCACAAATGATTTCTATTTGCATATTGTTATGGAGTTAAATGAAAACGAATTTGGTCTGGTTTGAAGTCAATTATTTGATGCGGATTAAAATTTGATTTTTGTAATTTAATTTATGTTGATTGACATCTTTTTTAAAAGGATTATTCTGGGATTAGAATACAGCAGACAGAGGCATGGAATGCAAACTGAGCGGCGGATGATGTGGGTAAGTATCGGGCTTTTAACTGTATTGCTTGGTTTGATGCGCTCAGATCGAGATGTGCAAGCAGCAAATTTAGAGCCATTGCAGGTCAAGATTCCTGTTGCAAGGCAGAGTCTAATTGGCCCCCAAAACGATAT
>DATNQK010000459.1:0-1751 GCA_036704065.1 Stenomitos sp. | reverse complement strand
GAAGGAACAGCAGGAGTTAGTTATGGCGCTTGGACAGTATCGCGCCAGATTGCTGCCACCGATCCACCCTGGGGCAATGACAAGCTGAGCCGCTAAGGATAAAATGCGTTGCGACGGGGTTAGTTTTAGATAACTCCTGTTATGGTGAAGGGCGAAAACGCAGCGCAGGGATTCCATGAAGGTCAGACGGCATGACAGATACATACTCTGATACCCAGGTGGTTTCCATCTTGGATCGTCGTAGGCAGCTCAAGCGGCAGCGACGCGCCCAGTTTTGGACAAAAATTTGGCGCACCTCATTCCTTGTGGGATGTAGCGCAGGTCTGGCATGGCTGTTCAGCAAACCAGACTGGCAAATTCGCCAAACCAAACAGGTCCAAATCTTGGGCAATAGTCAGATTTCTGCAGCTACCCTTGAAAACTTCCTGCCCCTCTCCTTTCCAACCTCATTACTGCGCATTAACCCCCAATCCATCAAAACGGCGCTGGAAAATCATACCCATGTCGACCAAGTTTTAGTCACACGCCAACTGTTTCCCCTGCGCGTTGTGATTCAGGTCCAAGAACGTGCACCCATCGCTCAAACCACCTGTCGTCGCTGTGTTCTGGTTGTGAAATTAGACCAGACCCAATCTATTACCTTAGGTCCTTCAGATCTATGGCTTTTGGATGATCGAGGTGTACCGTTGCCCTTCGAGAGTTATCCGAAATTAGTACGCAATAGCAAGGTTCCCTCCCTCATTGTCGATCACTATCTGCAACCCCTACCTGCTGCGCAAATCAAGAAAATTTCGCCTAAACTGCTACCCGCTCAGGCCACCCCTGTTGCCCTAGATGACACATTACAGAACCAATGGAAAAAAGTGTTACAGCCTTTACTCCGCAGTCCCGTTAAAATTCAAGCCTTAAATTGGGAAAATTCCAATAATCTGGTGCTAAAAACAGAGTTGGGCATGGTGCAGCTTGGCCCTTTGAGTGCAAAACTACCTGAACAACTGCGAGCCTTAGACCAAATGCGAGGGCTCCCCCAAAAGCAAGATCTCAAGCAGGTGAAGTTTATCAATCTTGAGAATCCTCAACGCCCAACACTTGAGTTGAATGCAGCGGTTGCGGCTCCAAAACCTGCAGATAAACCTTAGTTTTTCGGATGTAGTTGCTATCAACCGAAGGTCGATTTTGCGATCGCTTATGGGTCTAAGACAATGAATTTATTATCGGTTCAACCTGAAATATAAGCGCTTTGTAATCGAGTCCGCACTTTAGTTGATTGGTTTTAGGACAAACTTGCCCTATAGTTGAGTTACTGAATCACCCAGATTTAGAGTATTTACGCTACCCAATGACGCCAGAAGATCAGAATTCCTTAAATCAATTCGAGAGCCTTTTTGGGCCTCGAACCTCTGCTGCAGAGAATTCTCCTGGCCAACCAGGCGCTTCTCCCAGCCCCAATCGCTACGAAGCGAGTGGGACAAGCTATGAGCATCGAAGCACGCCAGAGCGATATGTGGGGGGGGTGTCGGTCCGCGAACAGAGAGCGGACGATCTGGTTTCTCATGGTGCAGCCAATATTAAAGTAGTAGGCGTTGGCGGCGGCGGCGGTAACGCTGTCAACCGAATGATTGCCAGTAATGTCTCTGGCGTTGAATTTTGGTCTATTAATACTGATTCGCAAGCGCTGGCACTGTCCCACGCTTCGAAGCAGCTTCAGGTGGGCCAGAAGTTGACCCGAGGACTAGGCGCAGGTGGTAACC
>DATNQK010000458.1:0-2821 GCA_036704065.1 Stenomitos sp. | reverse complement strand
AGCCTGTGGCGGGGATGCGCTCATGCGGATTGCTGCGCTACGCCAAGTGAACGGCTACAATCCTCACCTCATTGCTGGGGAAGAACCAGAACTCTGCCTACGCTTGCGTCAAAAAGGATGGCGCATATGGCGCATGGATGCCACGATGACTTGGCATGATGCGCGAATGTTGCACTGGATTCAATGGTGGAAGCGAGCGGTGCGAGGTGGTCATGCCTATGCCGAAGTGTCTTGGATGCACCGTCAGGATCCAGAACGCTTCTGGATGCGGGAAAGTCGCAGAATCTGGGGATGGGGGTTGATGCTGCCGTTGGTCAGCCTTGGGGGAATGCTCGGCACCCACGGCTGGAGTTTATGCTTAGGACTGGCCTATCCCCTGCTGATGGTTAAGATTTACCGACAAAACCGCGATCGCTTCGGTCATCGTTCAGCCCTGTACTATGGCATCTTTTGTACCCTTGGGAAATGGCCAGAACTATTGGGGCAAGTGCAGTTTCATGGAAATCGTCTGTTAGGCCGTCGCAGTTCCCTGATTGAGTACAAATCCTCTCCCTTACTGCTGGACGAATAGGGCTGTTGACCTTCGTTCAAAATCCTAGATATCTGCATAGATTCAGATATCTGTATGCAGTTACCGAAAAACATACCCCAGATATATGTTGTAGGTATTTATTCAGACATATAATGATTCTTACGTTGATTCACTCCTCATGACTAAGGGCCGATGGCCCGTTGAGATGTTCGGATGTGAGGAATTGAATATGAGTCAACTAAGACCAATGGTCTGGGGGACGGTAACAGCTGGGCTACTTGTAGCGCCGCTTCAGCCGTCTATTGCTGCTACGTTTGGTCAAACAGAAGTCGATCAAAACAAATTTGAAGCCATTGCTGTGCCGCGTGCTTCTGGATATTACACACTACTCGTCTTAGAGCAGATTTCTAGCAAAAAGCAGTGTTGGCGCGAAAGCGGGTCTAAACCCACTCGCATTGAGCCATTACTGGTCAACTTTAATTTCACTGGCATTTGCGGACGCAGTACCGATAGCAATGGCTATTCGATACGCATGGCTGGCAAGGATATGGCCTTGAACTACCGACTGAGTCTTCAAAAGCAAAAAGACGAGGTTGTTTTAATGGGAGTTCCAGCCACGTCAGGGACAGGTAAACCCATGGAAATTGCGCGTACCCATGGAATGCGCTCAGGCTTTTTAAAGCTTGTTTTGAACCCTGGCTGGCGATTTGCGAAGCGAAGCTACAGTGGCAAAACTTTAGGTCACGTTTATTTCACGCGCGATACAGTGGCCCCTACCATTGTTGCGAGCGCCAACGGAAAATCGTCTGCCCTAGCCAAACCTGTGACCGGGGCGGCACCAAAGTCTGTGTCTAAGACGGCGACCACGAAGCCATCTGGGTCCGACTCATCAGGCGCAACCTCCTATCGTGTACTGGTGATTGCTCCCAATGGATTACAGCAATCCAAACTGCGATCGCAGCGGCCCAGTGCATTCCGAACAGTTTACGATGGAGACCCTGTATTCCAAGTGGGCACGTTTGGCGATCGCTCCAAAGCAGAATCGTTGCAAAAAGAACTGCAAGCCCAAGGCTTCAAGACACGCACGGTCAGCAACAAAGTTCGCATTGCCCAAACAGATGGGACATCCCGCATAGCCCTAGCGACTGTGCCTAAATCTGGGACAAGTTCAGCTAAGGTCATTGCAGTGCCTACAGCCAACGTCCCTGTGGGTAATACGAAAGGAGCCAAGAATATCTACACGCCTCGGGGTTATCTACCTGCAACACTGCCACCACCACCCTTGCAAGCAAAATCGCGCATTCGAGTCGTGGTCGTAGCGTCAGACTCACAGCAGCAAAGCAAAGTGCGCTCCCTTGTTCCTGGCGCTTTCAGTACCGATTATCAAGGCAAACGGGTGATGCAAGTCGGATCCTTTAGCCGCAAAGAGGAAGCTGCTCCAGTCATTGCGCTGATGCAACGCAATGGGTTTAAACCCATTGCGGAGGCCAACTAAGCGCTGCTTAATAGTTCGTTTTAGCCTTCCTGTCTGGCAGTAGGACAACTACAGCCAGACAGGTAATTCTGAGGCTGGAAGTATCCCACTTAAGGCAAGACAGTATTCTACGAATTGATTTAAGTGACAATCCCACTTGCAGCCTTTCTCCGGTATTTCAAAAACAGTGCCCTTGTCTACCCCCCTACAATCACTGACCACCCCATCACGCCTAAGCACAGGGCCGTCACATGCTGGGGCAACAGTTGACGCAAAGACTGTCGGCCTATTTTTTGAGTGATAACCCAAGTGAGCAGAACGCTCCCTAAGATGACACTGCCCTGGAGAAAAGCCACCACAGCCGGATGGGCCATCAGGACGGGTAAGCCAGCATCAGCATAGCCAAAGGTTGCGGCAGCAACTGGCAAAATCTGCCCAGCCTCCCCTAAACCTAAGCGTAGATAGTGGGCTAAGGTCAGGCCTAACACGAGAGGCAGGTAACCATAGGCCAATTCTACAAAGGTGCGATGTTTACCAGGACTCAGAAGATTGAGCAGCCCATGACCCATCAGAGGAACCGATGCAGCGATCGCCAATACCGCGACAGACACGCCTGCATGGGGCCAAAATTGCGTCAGATGGAAATTGGAGTGTAAAACCGACTCTAATTCTGGTAAACGATGCAGAAATACTCCTCCTAACAAAAGGAGGAGCAATGCAACCTCGTAAACACGTGGTTGATGGGTGGTCCAAAGTTCAATCCCTGGTGGACGTAGATTCAACTCGACCGAGCGATGGGGACAGGCTTTGAGGCA
>DATNQK010000457.1:0-4581 GCA_036704065.1 Stenomitos sp. | reverse complement strand
TTTTCCCAAGCTTAAGGTAACATTCCTGTTTCCAACCAATGCGCACAGTCTTCGCCCAAGTTATGTACAGCTGTAGTAGTGTACTGGGCAATATCTTCCGCACTCAAAACATCCTTCCAGCGATTATTGGTGCCCTTGTGGACAAACGTCTGTGCGCCACCTTCCCAAAATATGCCGCCTAGGGGGACAGATTGTTCTGCATGTTGCTTCATGTAATTAAAACTGCAATGTTCTAAGATCTGGGGCCATTGAGTCTCATCAATTGGCATATCGAGAAACGCAGCAATTTGACGGATCTGGGTCGGCATATCTGTTTTGAGATTGGCGTAATGCAGTAGCATCACGTTCGGCAAATGGCGAATCTCCCACCAAGAGCGCACATTCTCCCAGTACGACCAAAAGGGATAACCATCTTGCTCTAACCAAGTTCGGAAATATTCTGCAATCGATTCTGGTGGCTTACCAATGGGTGGGCCCACACGGCCAGGTGTATCATTGAGTGCTGCATACCAATCTGCTGTGGCATTAGCATGGTGGTTATACAAACTCCACACCACATCGCGTCCATCACGGGCAATGTAGAGGTATTTTGCCTGGGGTGAAAAGACAAGGGCATCAACGGGCAAATGCGTTTTGATAAATCGCCGATGTGTTTGTGCCTCTACTTCAGGTAACTTTTCGGCTTTGGGTGGCACGCGTAGATCAAGCCAAGGGGACAGTTGCCATACATTGATATCTTCGGCACCATTCCATAACAGTTGCGCCACAATTTGTTGCAGCCAAGTTGTACCCGATTTGGCATAGCTGGCAATGATAATGTCATCCGCTCTGAACTGGAAATTATCCCAAATGGTTGAATCAAAATGATGGTTATGGATATCGCGACGCTTGGTTGGCCATGCAAAGGTTTGACTCATGAAATGGTGCCTCTTGAGCTCAAAGGTCTTGTTTCACCGAGATGAATGCCATCCCTGTTTTGGCGTTCTGCAGAGATGATTGTCTTGTTAAGCAATCTCGCTTGGCAAGATGAGTGTGTCCTGTAACGCGATTAAATCGAGCGGTGTCCCGTTGGCGGGGTGATCTGGGCTGAAATCGTTGGCATCTAGTAACTGAATGCGATCTGCGAAGGCTTCATGCAACTGCTCTAGACTATTACAAATCCAGCGTACATAACTCGGCCAAGTTTCTTCATCCTCTAGATTGGCATCTAACAGCGAGCAGTAAATCGATCCATGGGAACTATCGTCCTCATGATTCCAGGTTAAGGGAATTCCTACCTCTGCGGCGATCGCCTCCTGTTGTGCTGCTAGCAAATTAAAGTAAGCGCGGCCATCTTCATTGGCAAACGATAACCCCGTATAGAGATCCACAGGATGGGGCTCGTTGGCATTGAGGCTGCGATCAACCAAGGCATAAAGGCGAAACCCTGCACGACCAATGGCAAACCCAATGCGATCCTCGCTGACTGGCGCGACGGGTTTAACAATGCTGCCATGTTGGGCCAATTGGTCACAAACCTCAGTCCAGAGGGCTAAGTTTTGCTGTTGAGTTGGACTGAGCACTGGCTCTATAGGCTCTGGAATGCTAGGTTCTGGGGGCGTATCCAGTAAGGGGGTTGTCAGAGGGATTTCGGTTTCCCCGTCTGATGCCCAAGCAACGCCCTGTGGCAAAACAGCTGGATTAAAGCGAGCCGCCATGGCTACCGTGCCAATACGCCATAGCTCAATTTCAAGTGCGTAGAAGAGAACCCTAGCGTTCGCGATGCGGTTTAGCCAAGCGACACTTGCTCGGTGTTCAGGCGTAAAGCAGCTTGCAATCCATACCACAACGGTTGCATCAATATCCGCAGCATCCATGATGAACTGCCCCAGATATTTCTCGTCTGCGGGGTACAGTTGACTCCCGACCAACACCCATCGACCTGTAGCCACATCGCGGCACAACAATGCAGAGCCATCAGCGTCGGTATGGGCCGTGTCGAGAACGACTTCAAGTCCCAGCCCAATGGCTTCGCCCAAGAGTTTGATGTTGTCTGGTTGGGCAAGCCAAGGCAGGAAGTCCGACGCATCGGATGCCCAATACGCCGCTAAATCGACTTTTTCTAGACGGCCCAAATTTGGTTTGGCAGGTTGCTCCGACGTCATCAATTCAGCCGCTCTTACAAAGGTATGCCCCTTGATCCTATAGCGGTAGCTCCCTTCGATTCAAGCCTCTTCTCCCAGCAAAACGTGTTCTTGATGGGTCAAAATAACGCAGTTGGATCGGGCATAGGCTCGACAGGTTAATACAAACCCATCCGCAACTTCTTCGGGCTTCAAAAAAACAGAATCTTGTTCAACGCTACCTGAAACGACTTTCCCCACGCAGGTAATGCATTTCCCTGCATAGCACGAAGCAGGCAAACGAATCCCCTGATCTTCAGCAGACTCTAGAATATTTTCATCACTTCCAACTTGGATGGTTGTGCTAGAACCTTGCGCCGGATCGACAAATGTGACGCTATAAACTTGATCGGAGGCGCTATACATTCCTTGGTACGTTAATCTCAGCTACTATCAGCAAATTTTGCAGCTTATTTCCCTTTTTCCTTTAGTATAGACAGCCAATACCAGTTGGGCAAAGGGCAGGGATATAGATTTTGAATAACGTACCAAGAATTGCCGTTATTGTCTGTAAATCGATGCTGGTTCCAATCCAGCTCTGGTCATGACTCCAGATGGTCTGATTAAGACCAAGCTGAAATGTGCCTTGTATCTACGAGACTCTATTGCGATGCTGTGTGGTTAGAGGTAACTATGCACTTCGTCCACGACGGGAGGTTGTTTTCTTGGTGCTTGGCTTCGCCGTTTTATTCGCCGCTCCTTTGCGAGCCGATTTAGCTTTGGGTGCAGACTTTGCGTTTCCTGGAACAGTAAAGCTCAAAGGCGCATCGGCTTTCAGCCATAAGCCACGATCAATGCCGCGGTACATTACATCTTTAGTGCGGGTCTTTTCTGCTTTGTAATCTTCAAGCGAAAGTGGGCCAAAGAGTCGCTCAATAATTTCATCAATGTTAACGACGTTTCCTGCATTGTCGTTCATCACTTTCAATACAGCATCGATCTTGCTCAACCCTTCATACTCCGGAAGTAAGGGTAAGACAATGCGAGAGTCTTGGGCGATTTGAGGTACTTTAGCGGCGGTGGAGGCTTCTCCAATACTGGTTGATGCTGGAGATGAAGCTTGAGACGGTGACTTTGCTTTCTGCTTACGAGCCTTACGACCTTGGGTAGGACTAGAAGATGAAGCAGTATCTGTAGGATTGGCTTCTGCTGCGGGTGCTGCGGGTGCTGCGGCTACAGCTGGAGCAGGTGCGGAATTTTGAGCTTTGCCTCGGGGTGCTTTGATAATGTAACTCGAAGGTTTGGGCGCTTTCTGCCAGCGTTTTTGCTTGACCCCTGTCAGCATTGCTGTTTTGATGCGGACTCGCTCTGCTTTGAGGTCTTCGGGGCTCAGTTCGCCATAGAGTCTGCGAATAATGATGTCGTGGTGTAGAACTTCGCCGCGATTTTCTTCAAGAATTTTGCTGATGGCTTCTAGCTTGCCAAGGCCGTTGTAAATCGGTAATAACGGGAGTGAGTTGCGTTTACTTTTCGGTTTGATGGCTTCGGTTGCGGTTGTTTTTGCCTCAGCAGCTTTTGTCTTAGATGAACGAGGTTTGGAAGGAGCAGTTGCTTCAACGGGTTCGCTTGGCTCTGGTTCTGTTGCAGAGGGCGCAAGAGCAAGAACATCAGTGGATGCAGCGTCTAAGATGTTGGTTGCAGGTAAGTCTAGGTCTGCACTAATGATGGCGGATTGTGTCCCGTTTACTGACACGAGTTGGTTGAGTAAAAGAGCATTTACATGTCCAAGTTGCTCTTTATAATGGGCTGCTTTCGCTTCAACTGTGGCAAGGGCTTGCTCGTACTGGATTTTAAGGGCCAGTAGGGTTTGTTCGGGTTTGATGTCAATCATCGCTAAATACTATCAAGGAATACGTGATTCTTATCTTATTGCTTTAGGGAGGATTTTTCGATCTTTTTGGAATGTAATTTTACTTGCGAAGTCGCAGAAAATGTTGTGAACAATTCGAGTACCAATACTTTCCAGCGATCTTTCTACCTTCGAGATCTCAAAACTTAGCGCTGTATGTCACAATCCGGCATAATTCAAAAGAAGGTTGAATGCCTCATTAACGCTTGTTCTCCGCTTCTTGGAGAGTTTGACTAGGGATATAACACATTGCAATGCAGCAGCAACTTGAAATTAGTAATTGGCTAGATACTCTACGTAAATCTCGTGTTATTGCTGTAATTCGTACCCAAGAGGTAGCAGTTGGACTTGCTTTGGCAAATGCGATCGCTGCGGGTGGTGGACGGCTGATTGAAGTGGCATGGAATAGTAACCAACCTGCCCAATTAATTGAAACGTTGAGGGATGCACTCCCCCACTGTGTGATTGGCTGCGGTACAGTGCTCAACCAAGCTGATTTGCAAGATGCAATTGCGGCAGGTGCCCAATTTGGGTTTATGCCTCATGTAGAACCCGATCTAATTCGCTATG
>DATNQK010000456.1:0-4596 GCA_036704065.1 Stenomitos sp. | reverse complement strand
ACAGCGCCTCCCACTAGATAAAGCTGCCATCCCTGCTGCTGGGCGGCGGCGGCGGCACAATTAAGAATTTGCCTCAGTTTGGGAGACAGCGATCGCTCTAGTAAATTGCGTAGCCCTGTGCGAGTGGCATCGGGTTGGGTTGTAGGTGCCGGTTGCTTCAGCTGATAGAGCTGCCGCAAGATATCCGTACGGGTGACAATGCCCACCAACTGTCCATCGCGCAACACTGGCAACCGACCGATATCGTAAGTGACCATCAGCGCTTCAATTTCAGGCAATGGCGTTTCTGGCGCAATGGTGCGAACAGGTGACGTCATATAACCCTTGACGGGTGCATGGCCAAAGCCATGATGTAGGGCAATGTCCAAATCCCGCCGCGATAGAATCCCCACCAGTTGACCAGCGGCATCCACCACCGAGAGCCCGGAATGACCATAGCGCAGCAGAATCCGACGCGCTTGATCGATGCTGGTTTCAGGCAAAATGGTTCGTACTGGTGCAGACATCAAATCCATCGCCATGGGTGGCTGTGGCACTTGAGTCTTTAAGTGCTCGACCAGTTGATGCAGCACAAACTCAGGATTGGACGTAGAAAGAGTGGCTGCTGCTGCCTGCGTATGACCACCGCCCCCAATGGGTTGCAGTAATTGGGAGACATTCGTGCCTTCAATCCGAGAACGGGCAATTACTGTTAATCGATCTTGCTGCGACCCGCGCGTCTGGTAACGATGAGCCAGCAGCATTGCATCACTCTCGCTCAGAACCATTAGCTGAGAGGTTAAGCTCGACAGCCCTGGTACATAGGCTGGGGTTGTAATTAAAACCCATGCCAAACGGTAGCCGTGCACCGTTGCGGTTTGAAGGTGGGCTAGAGTATCGCCTAGTAGTTCTTGAAGTTCAGAGGAAAAGCCCGGCTCAATATAAGCGGCGATCGCTCTTTGATTAGCCCCCTGCTCCATCAACCAAGTGAGCGCGGCCGCATCGCGCACCGTCGCATGGTCAAAGGTCAGCGATCCGGTATCGACATGAATACCTAAAGCCATGACCGTCGCCTCAGCCATTGACAACGCACATCCTTTGGCTTGTAAATGCTCAACAATCAGGGTTGTGGTAGCACCCACTGCTTCTACTTGATGCGCCTGTGCTGAGATATCACTGTCCACCGACACATGATGATCAAACACACAAACCTTGACCTGCGGTAAATCTAGCCACTCGGCCGTAGATCCTAATAACTCTCGCCGCTGTGTATCTACAACTGTAATGCTACGCAGTTGCTCCGGTGTGACCGAACGTTGCTCAATCAAGGGATACTCATCCCGATAAAAGGCTAAAAAATCGCGTACCGCTGGATGTGTTCCGCCACACAGCACAATCCGCGTACCCGGAGAAAGACGCGCACAGCCTACAGCAGCCCCTAGCGCATCAAAATCCGCAGTACGATGACACAAAACCACATCCATAACGGGCGTATTTGAAACCTCTTGAACAGGTTGGCGATCAGTCACTGAAAGATTGCTTTTTCAGCCTAACGTAAGACAGCAACCTGCTTTCTTTCAAAGTCATCCATTAACCTTGCCCTTGAGCCTATCACTTCCTACCTTAAGCACCCTTCAAAGCGGCTCAGTAAGAAGCCGTGAAGATGCGTCTGAAGCATTGCACAAGTCAGGATCGCTTTTGCGGTAGAATTATCGACATTCATAGTCAATGTCTTTAGACATCAACTGGATAGCATAAGAATTTGCTTTTTCATCTTCATCTAGACTCTGTGGGTTGATTGGGAGAGAACAATGGTCTTTATTTTCGACTTAGCCTTATTAGCACTGGTTGTTTTATCGTTTGTGCTGGTCGTTGGCGTTCCCGTTGCCTATGCTTCAGGCCAAAACTGGGATCAGTCTAAGCAGTTAATTTGGTTCGGCTCCATTATTTGGGGTGCATTGGTGGTTGTCGTTGGCCTCCTCAACTTCTTAGTGGTTTAGCGCAATATCGTTTCATTCATCATTTCTATCAAGCTAAAGTTAAATTAAGCGGGTCAGCCGAGAAAAAAGAGAACAGTTCTATGTTCTTGACTCATTCAAGCTGATCCGCTTTTGTTAGTTCATTCCCTCCTGTGTTGCCAATGGCTGTTTTTGAAGGAACGTTTACCAATACAGATGCATTACGATTTGCCTTTGTCATTGGTCGGTTTAATGATTTAGTTACCACGAAGCTGCTTGCGGGGTGCCAAGACTGTTTACAACGGCACGGCATTGATGTAGACCCCCAGGGCGCTCAAGTTGATTACGCTTGGGTTCCCGGTTGCTTTGAAATTCCAATGGTTGCACGCCAGTTAGCCCTTACTGGACGTTACGACGCAGTTATTTGCTTAGGAGCGGTGATCCGAGGTAGTACTCCCCACTTCGACTATGTTGCGGCTGAAGTGTCGAAAGGTATTGCTTCAACATCCCTGCAAACAGGTATCCCTATTATCTTTGGTGTGTTGACCGTCGATACGATGCAACAAGCGCTAGAACGTGCGGGCATCAAAAGTAACAAGGGTTGGGACTATGCTATGAACGCGCTGGAAATGGCAAGCCTCATGAAGACTTTGCACCAAAGTACCCCGCCTCATGTTCTAAATCCTTTATCGACAGAAAACAGTGGGATGCTTCCAGCTGGAGCAACCAAAATAGAGCCGTAAAAGTTTGCAAGTTTGCAACGGCAGTCTGTGCGGCTGCCCTTTCAATTAATTCCTTGGCTTTCAATGTCGCCCTAGACTGTTGCTTAAGAGAAAGACTTTTGAGATAAAGATCTTCTCTGGGCAATGGGTAAATGCTGAGGTGATAATAGTGCTAACAATCGAAACTCAACGTTAGACATTATATTGTTACGTTCCCAGTGGGCCATCGCATAGTTGCGTGCAGCGTTTCCTAAGCGTAGTCGAGTTGCTGAGTCTAGACTTAGGTCTTGAATCGCTTGCGAGAATGCCTCTAAGTTACCTGGTGGCACCACCAACCCTCGCCCTTTCACAATATCGTGCAATTGCGTATGGGCGTTTGCCGTTGCAATCACTGGCCGACCTGACGCAAAAATTGCCTTTAGTTTTGAAGGAAAGACAATATCTGCTGCCTCAGTCGATTGTGGCAACAGATGAATATCTGCTAGATTCAGCAGCTCATTAAATCGGTGGGTCGGCTGCAAAGGCAGAAATACAATATTGTTTAAGTCGCTGGAGAGCTGAATTAAGGCTTCCTTCATGGAACCTTCGCCAGCAATGACAAAGGTGATATTAGACTGTGACTGCAGCAGACGGGCAGACTCTATCAGAATCTCTAGGCCCTGTTTGTTCCCAAGGTTGCCTGAATAAAGACATACCGTTTGCTTCGTAGCAATTCCTAGTTCTTCACGAAAGACGCTGCTGTTTGCCAATGGCCGGACAGCTTGAGTATCAATCCAGTTTGGAAACAGAACACATTTACTGGGAAGAATGCCTTTCTTTTGAATTGCGTTGAGCATCTTGTCGGTAATGCTCGATATGACCGAGGTCCGCTTCAGTAGCCAGCCCTCTAGACCATAAACCAATTTCTGAAACCATTTGGACTGTGGGACTAACCCTAAAGAGAAGCCAGCGTCGATTTCTAAATCTTGTACATGGAGCCAGACTTTGCTGTCGAATAGCGATGCACAAGCAAGTGCACTGGGCAGACAAAAGATTGGTGGCTCCAACACAAAAATTACATCTGGCTGCCAAGCTAAAGTGCGCCAGAGCAATACCGGCAAACTAGATATCGCAAATGATAACAAGTGCAGAATACGTTTGAGTCCAGTTGGCTTTGCAGGAACCCAGATCGGGCACCTGTAAACGGTAGTCCTGCGGTAGCGTTGCTTAGCATAATGTTCGGACTTATAGCCTGGGTAAACCGACCACGTTGGGTAATAAGGAGGTGCACAAATTACCTGAACTTCATGGCCCTGTTTTGTAAGCCAATTTGCAAAATCCGCATTGTACTTACCAATCCCTACCAGTTCTGGAGCAAAATTTAAGCTATAAACTAGAATGCGCATGAAGGGCTTTGTTTTATGAATCTCAGGTTTAACATACACACTCTTACTATGAGTACTAGAGCCTATAAACACCTTGATCTCCCCCGTCGTTAGTGTGCCCACATCTCCTTAAGATACGTAGCATTTAGCCTCAAAGTCTAAGGGCTACTGCTTAGTATCACCCAAACTCAAAAGTCTTGAAACTCAAAGGATAAGACTTACACATCTCTCTTGAAGAAAATAAAACTTAGACTCTACTAGAGTAGAGCTACTAAATGCTTGGCTGACTTAATGTGTGAGTTATAGTTGCTGCGTGATTAATATAAGTAATTTATTTTAGAATTTCATGCTTGAGTTGGATTTGAATCTTTTCTGCTAATTTTAATTAGTTCCAGTGTTTTAGGTTACATCAGGCAACAATATTTTTTTGTTTTGAATATTACATTTATTCCTCTGGGTAATATTAAACCTTGAGAAGCAAGCTTAGATTTTTATATACTGGAGTAAAGATAAAGCATAACGATCCTCAAGGTCAAGATGAATTGATACTCACTGTAGAAGATCTGGATTTAT
>DATNQK010000455.1:0-4864 GCA_036704065.1 Stenomitos sp. | reverse complement strand
GGGAGTGGGCGTACTCCACAGTAACGTGTCCGGTTTTGCCGAGTGCGACGGTTCCATCAACGCCGTACAACTCAAATAACCGATTGCCTTGATCTTCACGCCAGTAAGTGCCACCCAACCAGCTTTCCTCACCAGGCTTACGCGAAAAATGGTAGCGCGCGCGTCCGGCCATAATACTGGTAGAAGCACCGCCAGAATCGTACTGGTAAGTGGCGACAATGGTTCGTACCAAAGGCGTACCATCTGGTGCCGTAGCGGTGCGTAGGATGGGTTGGCTAAACAGTAAGCTGCCGCGATCATAGTCGATGGTGTAATCAACACCGCGCACTAACTGCTGCACATCCACGATGGTGCCAGGACGTCTGAGATCTTGCAGCTCCAGCATGATCACTTCGCTGCCGTCAATCACAGGACGCTGGGACAAGAAGTAAAATCCGCTGGTGCCGTCCGGGGCAATGGTATCGCGTTGAACCCCTTGAACCGTATTGGAGTAGAGGGCGCTTAGTTGTAAGCCACCCCAGTTATAGTTGGCCTTAAACCCATGTAGTGTTCGGTTTTGGGCGGTAAATTCCTGAGCGGTCGTTGCAAATTCGTCGGTGGTAAAATCCCCCCACATGAAGGAATCGGTACCTGCATGGGCCACAGGCGAGGTGCGTTCAATGCGCAAGTAAAGGCTGTCTTGGGAGGGCGCAACACGTTCACTGGTGGAATTGTCACCCGTAACTGGATATTGCAACTCAGGCGTATCGGTAACACCCATCAATCCTGAATTGCCGTCGGCATCTTGGTTGAGGGGGCGATCGCTGTTGTAGGCTCCTGTAATCAACCACTCCCCAATCGAAGCGGTGCCAAAGGCTGCACCCTTGGCGTCTAAAATCGTGCTGTTATTGCGATCAACGGGCAAGAAGTCTTGGAAGCGATTATAAAAGTTTGTCCCCCTGGCACCGAGTCGGAAATCTACCACACCTGCGATCAGGGGAGTAGGACGGATTAGAGTGTCGAATTGGAACTGGTAGTAAGCTTCTAACGTTCCACTTTGGGCTCTAACTCTCACTTGCTGGGCTTGGGTGGTGGAGCGCAGCGCAGCACTAAATTTGCCATGGTTGCTTTCTACCTGAAACCCTGGCGTATCGGGTTGGGCATCTGCCCCTGTAAACTCTCCTGCACTGGCCTCTAAAGTGACCATCGCATTCCAGTTGGAGAGGTTGCCGTCCTTGTCGAGCAACATCCCTTCCACCGTGGCGGTGGAGCGTCCATCAGCAGGAATGCGTGTTTCCAAAGTTTTCAGCTTGATCTGATCCGGCATGCCGCTCACCTGGATTTGCACCGAGGCTGCGGGTTTGCTCTCGCCAATGCGATGAACGGTGATCAGGTTGGGCCCTTGATCTAAGGTCAGTCCGTACCAAGTTTCGGTGACCCGCTGGGTGGTTTTATTGGTTTCGGTGCGTCCAATTAATCCGCGATCGCCGAGTTTGCCATTGATCCGCACTTCAACATTGGCATTGAGCGGATATTGAATGGTTAAGGTGGTGGCAGGCCGTTCCAAGACGGCATTGGCACTGGGCGATAAAATTGCAATCTCAGCGGCTGAAGTAGGCGTTGCCTCAACGGGAACGGCTTCTTCTTCATCGTCTGGTAGTGCTGTAACTGGGGGGCTTGGAGTGGCAGCAAGTTTGGTAGTCGTGTCAGGCGTATTGGCCGTTGCGGGGGAAAGACCGATGCCGAGTGCGATCGCCGTTCCCAGTAACATTGCGCCATAGCGCATCGTAGAACGCTGCTTCACAGTTTCTCTCCCGAACGGCTGGCAGGGGTCACTGCAAAATTCATGCGTGCCATACCACCGGGCGCTAAGCGTACCAACCGCGATGGCCCATTCAGTTCAATCCGGTAGCGGTTGGGGGCAAGGCGATAATCTGGGATGCTCAGGGGGTCTAAAACGCCGGTATGGTAGCCTGGTAAAACACATTTCACCGAAAACAGCCCATCTGGATCGGTGGTAATGCGATTGCCATCTTCTAGATAAACAACTGCATTGGGAATGCCTGGTTCGCCATTTTGCTGCTCTCCATCAAAATTGCGATCTTCAAAGACGCGGCCTAAAATGGTGCCGCAATTTGACATGATGCCAGCGGTCAAACGCACCTTATGGATGGCAGGCCCGTCTTGAACCTCAGCGCCGTTGTCTACCCGATGGGCATCAACATTGGCGTAGTTTTTGCCGGTACCGCGTAGGGCATCAGGCGTGAGTTGAGCAGCGTAAATAATGGTGACGCTTTCGTCTTTTGGTAACTTTAAGCTCAGATTCAGGGTCAAGACTTGGCCGTTTTGCTGAACCTCTATAGGCGTGGGTTTCTCGTTGTAGCGAGCCTGTAGCGACTTGGGCAAGAACTTAAAGCCTAAGGGCAAGGTATCTGTCAGCACGATGTCCTTGAGGGAACCATCGGATTTGTTGTTAACACCCAGGCGGTAAATAACGGTGTCTCCAGGTGCAGCAGAAGCGCGATCGCCCGTTTTGGTAAGCTCAATTTGATTTTGGTTACACATTGCACCTGTGATCTGGAAGGCCAGCAGTTGCAACCCAATCTGTTCGCTATTGGGAATCAGCACCACGGTTTGTTTAATTTGCAACGCACCGGTGGGGGCAATGGGTAAACCATCTAAAGACGTGGCGCGGTAGGAAACAACTTCCTGAGTTCCCTTGGTTTCTAAAGATAGAATTTCAATCTTGACTTGCCGCTGTACATAGCGGGTTTCAGTAATCGGCGGGTTAACAACCAGGATGTAATCGCGCCCGACCGCAATTTGACCGCGACCGCGATCAAGTAAGAAGCTGTACCGTCCCTTCGCTGTGTTGTTGAGTGGGTAAGGGTTTTGGTTGGTTGTATTGGGTGTAATTCCTAGAGGAATGTCATTTCCAGGAATATCAGGAACTTCTGTAGGTGTTAGTTTGACGGGAGCGCCATACATTTCTCCCTTCAACCCCTTCCCTTTGACCTCGTGCAACCCAACCGAAAATCCAGTGTAGTCAGCCAAGGGTTTGCCGCCGCAGCCTAGGATTTGGCCGTTGGGGTCAATGAGTCCAAAGTCTTCGCGGATTGAAATGGTGTTGGTTGTACCCTTCACCAAGGGGCCGTCGGCATGGGTGCGGAATGAGTAGGTCCCTTGGTTGACAATGGTTGTCTTATTAGAAGAGACTGCGATCGCCTGTTGCATGCAACTGCCCACTGTCATTCCTGACCATAGGGTGCTAAATAAAACAGCTGTTGCCTTGCGCATGAGCAATGCATTGGGATGTTGATAAAACCGTGGAATAAACTGCTTCACGCCAAACGAAACTCACTAGAAATTTAGGAGAAACTAGTGCGCAGTTTTCAAACCGCACCTGTTAGGGAGTTAATCGATGGGTTGTAACTTGTTGCCGTAACGATGTAGTGAGAACGACCCCAAGAAAGTTCTAAATCATGCCTTGCGATATCCTTGTTAGGGGCAAGACGTAACAAACCCACAAACTGAGAAGTTCAAAAACATAAACCGCAGACTAAACCAGGAAGGAAAACTCCTTCCTGGTTAGGATTTAACCTACTGCACTGTGACTTCGTAGGTTGCGTTGACCGCAGCCATCGGAGCTAAGCTTTCGCTGTAGTCCCAACGAACGTGGGTATATGCTGCTGCTGGAGCGGGTTGTAATTCTTCCTTGCCGTTTGGCAGCTTCACAGCAACCATGGGCTTCGCTACAAATGTTTTACCGCCATCAATACTGAAGGTCAGCTTTGCGCCATTGGCCCGAGCAGAGTCTAAAACAAATGTCGTTTTTGTAGGAACGGGTTGGGTCAACACCAACTCTTTTGCAGGTTTTTCGCCTGCATTTTTGCTGCTGAGCGTATAGCGCAACACGTCACCAGGTTGCACTTGAACTTCACCCTGCAAAGCTTGCCACGTTACTTGCTCTTTGCCTTGAGCATCTAGGGCGATCACTTTCTTTTGAGCACCCAACTCTAACTGAACCTTGGGCTGCATTAACTGCTTAACAATGGATGTACTGGCTTGCTGAAGATTTGCCAGAACTGGAGTACCGCCTACGAACGGAAGAGTAGCTGCAACTGCCACAATTCCAAGACCAAAATATAACTTGCGTTTCATGTTTCGAAGCCTGAGTAAAACAACAATCAAAACGAAGGAGGCAAAAGGTTGGGCCAATGGAGCAAAGGAGTCTGCTCATATTGGCCCTAACATTGGCCATTAAGGCAACGTATCGGTACCCGTAGCTGTGTTACTTACCATTCGTCGGAAGGTAAAGGTTCCCTTACCTTGGGGACTGACTGGCCCCACAATGTTGTCGTAACGAGAGACTGAGAAGTTGTCGATGGGGTCAGACGTGCCAATTAAGGCAGAACCGTTGAAGTACTGAATCGTCCCATTCGATGCCGTTGTCTTCTGACGGTGAACGGTCATTGGGGTGGTTGTACCCGGCATCAGCGTTGCCCAGTTATTGGTGCCAGCCTTGCCATCTTCTTGGATGGTGAAATCGTTGGCGACCAATACAGAGTTACCTGCAGCGCCTGCTGGAGGTTTCTCGGAGATGTTTTCGTAAGAAATGCGATACTCAATCAACTGGCCAGGTTGAATCTTGATAGCACCGAAATTGGTGGTCCACCCGTCGGTAGTGTTGGTATTGCCGTTACCAAGTACCGTCTCACCATCTTCCGGATCCAAGATTTGTGCATCTTTATCCAACAGCCGCGCTTCTTTCACCATCTTCATAAAGCCGGTGTAGACGCGGTTGACGGTGATGTTATTGATCGACTCGCCGGTATAACCGTCACCAACCCCATCCAGAACATTGTTGTCTGGGAAGGCCACAACT
>DATNQK010000454.1:0-4261 GCA_036704065.1 Stenomitos sp. | reverse complement strand
CAATCCCAATCGTCGTAGCGCAGTTGTAGCCGCGTTTCGCCTGCATATTCCACTAGCTTGCCACCATAGCGGGTTGCATCAGTGCCTAAACTTTGAATGCGGATTTTGCCGTTAAATACCGTTGCACGAGCCAGGTAAATCACTAGATCGTCTCGTGATGGACGATTTACGGTTGTACTAGCTGTTAAATGGGCTAAGCCGCGTTCATCCATCTCTTGTGCCAGTGCCATCGCCGTATTGCGGATGCCGCGAATGGCGACGATATTGGCTGCAACTGCCATGGTAATGTCTACACCATCGTCAGTCAGAATTGAATTGCTCGATAAAAATTGAAAGTTACGCTCCCCTAGGTCGCTGCGAATTCGACGGTGAATTAAATTATCAGGGTGATAGTGGTTTAACGTTCCTACAATGGCACCGCACGCATCGCGGGGTTCGCGCCAGGGTGATTCACGAGTTTTGCCGTAAATTTGTTTGCCATCTTGCCGCAACCGTCCCACATGGGTTTTCAGGTCAATGGCAACCAATGAAATCGACTCAGGATTGCCGGCATATACTCGCCGCTTTAATGCTTCATCTAGTTCATGGGCCACTGTTACGTGGGCTAAGGTTGCGCCATTGTCTGTCCCGCCACCCGCTGGGAAAAAGGCCTCTAGCTTCAGTTCGCCAATTTCTGAGAGTGTGGCAAACCGAGACGCCACGACGTCCCGATAGCGTTTGGTGGCTTCGCCTTGGTGGATGCGATCGCCACAATTGGTATAAGCCAGCGTTGTGACCACACTGGGTAAACTCATATCGGCCCCACAGACCTTCATGCCCTTAGGGCTAGACGCTGCCAATTGCAACTCATCACGCAGAATTTGTAGCCCCTTGATCAGGGTGTAGCGATCGCCCACAATCTCGTTGAGATAATTGTGATAAGCGTTGCGCTCCATGCCAAAACTTGCAGGCAGTTGCCAAAATGTGTCAACCCTTGCTTCAGTCGGCGTTGCATCAAAGGGTAAGGCCATAGTGCTTCATCGCAATTCTAAGAACATAGAGTATCAGTACAACACTCATCTTGTAGCTTCACGAATCACTAAATAAAAGCGTCAAGAATGTATTGTCTTCAAAGCTATTGTCTCGGCCAAAGCGGACAATCACTAAGTCCTCAGAGGGAATCACGTACAGGCGTTGATCCGACGCACCTGCGGCCATAAACGCATCTTCGGGTGCAGCAGAGAGAAAGTTCTGGGGTTTGTTGATGGGCGATGGGCCTAAGGCATTGAGCCAAAATCCTAGTCCATAGGCGGCATTGATGGCGCTGCCTTCTACCGTTTCCTTGAGCCATTTTTTCTTTAGCACCCGCTCTCCGTCCCATCGGCCCCGATGCTCTAGAAGTTGGCCAAATTTGGCCCATTCCCTTGCGGTGAGCGATGCGCCAGAGGCTAGGTTAGGATTGCCATCGCTGCCTAAGGCCCATTTGCCCACTTTCAGCCCAATCGGGTCTAGTACTTGGCGCTTGAGGTAGGCTACGGGACTTTCTTTGCGAGCCGCTAATTTACGGCGCATGATTTCGCCAAAAATTTGAAACGATGCTGGCCCGTACTGAAAACGTGTTCCTGGGGGGTAGACTAATGCACTTTTGACCGCCTGGGCATAGGTAGGAACCTGACCCAATGATCCGGGTGCTAAACCGCTGGTTAAATTGAGTAACTGACGCACTGTAATTTTGGAGCGCTGCGGGTCAGCTTTCCATTCGCTCAGGGTGTTGGCTGCGGGTTCGTCGAGGTCTAGCAACTGATCGTCTACGGCGGCGATCGCCAGAATACCGACAAAACTTTTGGTGCCACTGGCTAAAACATGGGGTGTTTCGGCCGTATAGGGCTTGGCATACTGTTCGAGCACTATCTCATCATTCTTCAAAATGAGGAGGGCATCGCCCCCTTGCCGCTGGGAATAGGCCGCAGCACGCCCATAGTTTTCGGTGGCACGGCTTAGCAATACTGAAGGGTTTGGAGGCTTGGCAAGGGTAGATTGTGCGGATGTGCGCATTTGCATTTGGCCCCACACCATCATTGACAACGGTAGAACCAGACAGGTTTGTACCTGTTTAACCCAACGTTTCATTGTTCTGACTCCCAACGCCACTCTTCACCCCCCTGCACCATCGTAATCTGTACAGTGCCCTCTCTTTAGGAGGTGTAAACGGCCTAAAGCTTACTCTGTAAGTCTTTGAGTGCTGCCTGAGCCTCGCGACGCAGACCAGCCGATTTACGAAACATTTCTTGGCCAGTGGCTAAATAGCTGTCTTCGTAACTTGTCGTGAACCATTCGAGTTCTGTCAGGCCATCTTCTAGATGGTTTAAGCAATAGTAGAGATGGGCTGCAATGCTGGCCACGCTGGGTGGATTGGGCATTGAGCGAAAAACCTGTTGTGCTTTACCCACTGTTTTACGACAGTCTTCTAGATAACCCTGAAAGCCTTCCATTAATTCATCATCATAAGGATCGGCAGAAAGCAGTTTAATTTCTGTTTTGAGGCGATTGATGATTTTCGTTAGCTCTCGTGTCACGGGCGTATAAACCCGCTGGAGCCAGTCTTGCATCTGCTGGTCTGCGGCTTGTCGCGCTTGGCGATCTTGGCGGTAGTGGTTTTGCGTGGCTTGGGTGCGTTGTTGCCGCGTGGCTGCATCGACGGGCGTTGTCCCATACTGACGTTCTACATCGTAGGCTTGGCGGCGACGCGGATCTTTGAGTAATGCATAGGCTGCATTGACCCGTGTAATGCTATCGTGATGCGCCAGTTCGTGTTGACTGTCGGGGTGAAACTGTTTTGCGAGCCGCCGATAGGCCTGCTTAATATCCGCAGGGGTGGCGTCTGGCTCTAGCCCTAAGGCTTTGTAAGGATCGAATTCAATCATTCCAGCCATTGTACTCAGCTTGCCCCCAGTCGACGGGAGAGTTTATCCGCCTCTTTTTAAGATAGATCGCTCTGTCCAGGAGATAGATATACTAAGATCCTCGCTAAATTGAAAGTAAAGACCTCTGTCCTTGACGGATGGTGTTGCTCTGTTTGCTGCTTGTGCTCAGCTTGATTTTTCCTTGCACCCCTCTGGATCTGCTATGACGCCCTCGGAAGTTGGTTCCGCTAGCCTGCGTTCCCCCGATTATGCATGGCCCTTATGGCCTGTTGTTCCGCTCTATCCCTATGGTCGGCGGCGTACCCTAAGAACAGAAATTGTGCCG
This sequence comes from Stenomitos sp., assembly GCA_036704065.1. Classification (GTDB taxonomy): domain Bacteria; phylum Cyanobacteriota; class Cyanobacteriia; order Thermosynechococcales; family Thermosynechococcaceae; genus JAAURS01. The sequence continues at coordinate 1,033 of DATNQK010000454.1, read as the reverse complement.
GGTACGATCTGGACTTTTGACCAAATCCAAGGGGTGTTCTATGTGGTCACACCCATCCGCATGACGGTGGTTAAGCTAGAGGCGGGAGGGCTATTGGTCTATGCGCCTGTTGCACCGACTGCCGAGTGTATTCGGCTTGTGCGAGAGTTGGAGACTGTTCACGGTGCAGTGCGGTTTATTATTTTACCGACTGCTTCGGGGTTAGAACATAAGGTCTTTGTTGGCCCTTTTGCCCGTCGTTTTCCCGACGCTCAAATCTTTGTCACACCCAATCAGTGGAGTTTTCCGTTTAATTTGCCGCTCAGTTGGCTAGGCTTGCCTTCTGGTCGCACCCATTGCTTGCCTACAGACAGCCGTGACACTCCCTTTGGCGATGAGTTTGATTATGACTTGTTAGGGCCGATTGGTTTAGGTCTAGGCACCTTTGAAGAGGTTGCCTTTTTCCATCGGCGATCGCAGACGTTGCTCCTCACTGATACCCTAGTTGCCATCCCTCCTGAGCCACCGCCCATTGTGCAGTTAGAGCCCTATCCGCTTCTGTTTCATGCCAGAGAAAGTGCCTGTGATGTGGTGGTGGATACGCCCAGTACGCGGCGCAAAGGTTGGGAGCGCATTGTGCTGTTCGGCTTTTATTTTCGGCCTGGTGTGCTGGATGTGGCGGATTGGGGCGCAACGCTACGGGAGGCGGCCAAGGCGAGCGATCGCTCACGGCAAGCGTATTTTGGGCTGTATCCCTTCCGGTGGCAGACCCAATGGCAAGCGTCATTTGCCGCACTCTACAACGAGGGTAAGCCCTTTGTGGCCCCTGTATTGCAAACCTTGATTTTGAATCGTGCCCCACAAGCGACGTTAGACTGGGCCTTGCGCGTTGCGAACTGGAATTTCCATCGCATTATTCCGTGCCACTTTGCTGCTCCGCTGAGCGTCAGTCCGTACCAATTTCTCCAAGCGTTTGAGTTTCTTCAAGGTGCGGCACAATTGCCTGCGCGATCGCAAGCTCCCTCTGCACTGCCGGAAGCGGATTTAGCGTTAC
>DATNQK010000453.1:0-4933 GCA_036704065.1 Stenomitos sp. | reverse complement strand
TCTGTCTGCTAAAGCACGCCAACAACTGTGGTTTGGTTGGGGCGGTTGGGGACGGGCACGGATTCGAAACGACTATGGCCAAGATATTTCTGTGACCGATAGTCTATGGATTATTACCTTCGGCAATTATGGCGTTTTAGGGCTTGCCAGTTGGGTGGCGGCACTGCTTGTGCCCGTGTTGGGGTTTGTGCTGTTTCGCTATCCCGTTGAAACCTGGCAATATCCCCAAGTCGTACCAGCAGCGGTTTTGGCGATTGGATTGATTCTCTATATAATAGATTGCCTGGTGAATGGGATGGTCAATCCCATCTATACGCTGGTTGCAGGCGGCATTGGGGGTTTAGTCGCCCGTCCACAAGCGCAGACGGCTCAAGCATCGCGCCGAAACCAATCGCCTTCGGGAGTACGCCGCAGCCTGCGCCATCAGCGACGATGATAAGAGTAGTATTCAAGAGTCCAGCAGTATGGGTTTGATTCAGGCTTCCCGAGGCACGCGGGATATTCTTCCCGATGAGGCCGTGTATTGGCAACGCGTTGAAGCGATCGCCCGCAATCTCCTCAGCCGAGCTGCCTATCGCGAAATTCGCACTCCCCTATTCGAGCAAACCGATTTGTTTGAGCGCGGCATTGGCGAAGCCACGGATGTGGTGGGCAAGGAAATGTATACCTTCCTGGATCGCGGTGATCGCTCGATCACCTTGCGACCGGAAGGCACCGCTGGAGCAGTGCGAGCCTACATTGAACACAAACTACATGCCCAAGGCGGCACGCAACGCCTTTGGTATACTGGGCCGATGTTTCGCTACGAGCGTCCTCAAGCAGGACGCCAGCGCCAGTTTCACCAGTTAGGCGTAGAGGTTCTGGGCAGTGCCGATCCCAGGGCTGACGCTGAAGTGATTGTGTTAGCTGCCGATATTTTGCGCACGGTAGGTGTTACCGACTGGACCCTAAGCCTAAATTCAGTGGGCACCAAGGATGATCGCCAACATTATAGAGAAGCATTGGTGGCCTACTTTGAGGGCCATGTCAACGACCTAGATCCTGATTCTCAAGCGCGGCTGCATCGCAATCCGCTACGGATCTTAGATAGCAAAGATCCTAAAACCCAAGCGATCGCCAAGAGCGCCCCCAGTATTTTGGATTATCTCAGCGCACCCTCCCAAGCGCACTTTGAGCGCGTTCAAGCCTTGCTGGAGCAGCTTGATATCCCGTTTACGATTAATCCTTGCTTAGTGCGAGGCCTAGACTATTACACTCATACCGCCTTTGAGTTTCAAATTGATGAGTTAGGGGCTCAAAGTACAGTCTGCGGCGGTGGTCGCTACGATGGCCTGGTGGCAGAACTGGGTGGGCCAGAGACGCCTGCTGTAGGATGGGCGATTGGGTTAGAGCGATTGATCTTAATGCTGCAAAAGCAAACTGAAACGCCGTCTTCAGAACTCGACATCTACTTTGCCTCCCGAGGCACCGCAGCCGAAGCACAAGCCTTGGCGATCGCGCAGCAACTGCGTCAGTCTGGATTGTGCGTTGAAATTGACCTCAGTGGCAGCGCCTTTGGTAAGCAAATGAAGCGTGCAGATCGCAGCGGAGCGCCCCTGAGCTTGATTCTGGGGGATGCTGAAGCCGAAGCACAAACCATTCAGATGAAGTGGCTGGCCTCGGGAGAACAGAATGTTTTGCCACAATCTGAACTATTTGCACAAATTTCCCAGCTAAAGGACAAAATTATGCTTTCTAAACCCGACAAAAGGATATAAAGTACAACCAAGATTTAATTCCAGCTCAATATTCATCCCCCTCCTCTATCGCTAACTTTGACCGCAACGGGCAACTCGATGCTAAGAGAAGATAGGTTGAAACTGCCTCGAATCAGCAGAGCTGCGGATTGATTCAATGTGTGTGGAGTGAGCGCTATCAACAACTATGACTGAGTGGCAATTTCTAATTCGCAAAGCAGAAGACGCAGATTGGCTGCCTTTAGAGAGCCCTAACGTTGAAATCTTAGAAGGTCGCTATCATCTGGTCGCCGAAATTACTTCCCCTGCTGCGGCAGTGGAAGTGCAAATCCGCCATGAATACGAACAAAATGGCGTGGTTCAAGAGGTGATTCAGCGGCGGCGACAGCAACCCAATTCGCAAGGTCGCCTAGAGCTACTACCGTTAACCTATTTTGCCCCAGGCGTTTGGGAATTTCGCTGCCAAGCCATGCTCAATGGCAGCGATGTCGTACAGCATGGAACCGCTAAAGTTCCTTCAGGAAAATTACATCTTCAGGTTCTAGCGCAAGAGTTTGAGTCGATCTTTGATTGGGAACCGCAGCCGTCTTCTGCAATGCTGGGCACAATGGCGTCGCCAACTGTTTCAACTGATAAAGCAACATCCGAAAGAAGCCAAACCAATACAGTACCTGCTTCAGTACAGCCCATTCTTTTGCCTGTTTTACCTCAAGACTTACCACAGATTCGCTTCAGTCAATCTGAAGGGCCTTTCTTGCCACCGCAGATTGATCCGGCTCCGCAAATTCAAAGTCCGCAGCTTCCTACCTTTCTGCCACTGAATTCTGACTTGTTCAGTGGATCTGAAGGCAGTGCAACTCCTCAAAATGAGACCATTGTCTCCCATCTCACGTTCTTGCGTCGCATCGCTCGGTCGTTAGATCGGCATGCCGTTCAGACCGATTTTGGAGGCCTGACGTTACAGCAGCGGTTTTTAGCGACATTAAATCAACTGGCAGAGCCCAACGTTATTCCAGCTCAGCCACAAGAAGTGCCGCTTTAAAGGATGAGCGATCGCATCAAAATCGCAGCTTAAAACACTCGTAACTGCTCACACAAATCCGTACCCATCAGTATCAATACGATTAAGGGAGCACGATCCATTCAAAGATCAATTTCTAGTTACCCTGTATTTGTACGGAGAATTTGGAATGGGGGCACCCTAGAGGTTAGAGACTTTCGTTGTTTAGATCACTGAGCAACAACACGATAGGCTGTAACGAGCGTACAGAGAACCTTGGCCGCCTGAGTAACGCAGCGTATGATGGCAATCTGCTGGGTTTTTAAATATCATGATTTCATGACATTCCGTAAAACTACGGAATATGCGTTCCAGTAATCTCACGGTAGATTTATACAGCTTAAATCCAAGACAATAAGGACAAGCAAAATGCCAGTGCTTCACCCCCTCAGCGCAACCGTTAACGTATTCATTTCCGTATTTTCTAAAGGTGCAGTACTGTTTAATTCGCGTTAAACCATTGCTATATCTTCAGAAAATGATGGCCCTAATTTTTAGCAGCCAATCTTGAAATGAAGTCAGAAATCGCGTTGGCCTTGCTCTGGATAGCAATGACGTTGCCTGGTTGGCAAAGTATTCACACCATAAACCCTTAGGTTTGGTTAGGTGTCGATGTTTTCGTTTCTTCTCCCCTTGTTCAAACTTATATTGGTCAGAAGACGTCATTCGCTACTACTGTTCGATTAAAATTGACTGTTAGTACCATGGACAAAAGTAAACAACCTATCGAATTGCTAAAAAGCGGCCAGCTGCTTTGCGTTACGGCAGATGCCTCCCATGGCATCATTTTGCAAAAACCATTCTTTGCTGAATTTGTTGGCCCTGGAGCGGCTGTAGGGGGGCTCTTCGATCTGGAATGCGTGTCTATCCACACCTTAGGATCAACCGAATTTTTAGTACCTGCGAGTCTGTCTGAGCGTCAAGCTGCATTTCGGCGACGGATTGACGACATTGAGATGATGCAAAACCTTTGTCAATCCGAGGCTCCCCTGCGCAGAGCTATCGATTTGCTAGAGCTACTTTGCAATCGATTTGGCCTCGAAGAAGTGCGTAAAATCCCAGACGATGTGCTATCGAAGATGGTTGGTGTGTTGCCTGGAACCATCAGCATGGCTTGGCAAAAGCAATTTAATGTACAATCCCCTGCCGACCAGAACGAGCTAGACAATAAACTTTTATTCTCGGCCTAGTAAACGTTAGTAACCGTTGAATGGACTGCGCTCTGATGCCAAGTTGCAATTTTGCATGTATCATTAGGCACCGTTGTGCCTTGGCGTCGGCTAAGCCGGACAGTTCAGCGACTCTCGTGTAGCCACGCCTGTCTCTGGATTGACGCCTTGAGCGACCTGGCAAAGCTGTTTTTGCTGTGCCCCATCTAAAATTGCATCTGTAAAGTCGGCACCGTTGATGTTTGCCCCTGCAAAGGTAGACCGCAACAATAATGTCTCCTCTAAAATCGCGTTTTGCAGGTTGGCTTGAGTAAAGTCCACTAGATCCATCATGGCATGTTGAAGATTGGCCTGTTCTAGTTGGGCATGTTGCATCACGGAAGCGCTGAAAATAGCGCCTCGTAAATCCGCTTGATTGAAATTAGTACTGTCTAGGTTGGCGTTGGCAAAATCTGAGGCCCGTAGGTCTTGGTGGGAAAAATCTTTGCCTCGCAGTTCTGCATTGCTAAAGGAGAGGGGTTTAATCAGTTCTAAGGTTGATGGCTCCCCTAACGCTGGTGGGCTCAGCAATACCCAAAGACACAAGCACAGAACAGCCATCTGTCGCTTACAGCGGCACAAAGCTTCCCTACTTCTTCGATAAAGCAGATCCAGACCGGAAAACAAAAGCACAACTTTTATACCGTTACTCTGTCTGGATCTTACTCGTTACGCTGGAAGATGTGGGGTGAGGCGTAAGGAATTGCCGCTTAGGCCATCGATAGCTCGCCGACGACTTCAATCCGCTTGAAAGCACTGAGGGTTAGATATCGCTCGGACAGCGCCTCGGCGATGCTTGGGCTAATCCATCCTAATTGTCGGAGTAATTGAATGGAGGCTGCATGTTTGGCACGTTTGGCCCCATCCATGGCCTTGATCGCAAGACCCATGCCTTCGCCAACACGCCCGATACACTGCACCCCTTCGGC
>DATNQK010000452.1:0-17741 GCA_036704065.1 Stenomitos sp. | reverse complement strand
AATACAGGTTGCAGTTGTTCAATATGTTGCAGAACTTGGGCGAGGGTTGCATCGGGGGCTTTGTCGAAATCGCCTGTCGGGAAGTTATAGGAAAATCGCAAGACGACTTTAACGCCAGCTCGACGCACGTTTTGGAATCCTTGACGCAGTCGGTTTAAGAAGGTGCTGCTTAAGGGAGTTTCCCGAAAGTTGTCGAGGCGGACGTAAGCTCTGGCTAAACTGCGGCCTTGCTGCCGAACCGAAGAAAAGTCGCCACCGCTGATCAGGTCGATGTCGCTATGAAACCCACGCTCTGGGTTAGGAAAATTCTCTGTTGTAGGTTGATACAGAACTGTTGTTTTAGGCAGTGCAGCCTGTACGGGAGCACCCTGAATTAAACCGACACCCATCGCTGCACTTGAAAGGTAGGCAATGATTGTATTTCGATTCATGGGAAACTCTCATCTACGCTGGAATTGGGGCTTTGCACTGACACGCTGAAGATTGGCGATCGCATTTCAACCGCATTCATTTCATCTTTGGGTTACATCCACCAAGCTGCGTTGAAGTTCCAGCATGTGCAGAACTGCAAAATAGACACAAGCCGCTAAGGCTGGACTGTCCTACGTCCAACTGCCTGACTGAGCAGACTTACTAAGTATTGATTCAGGCTCACTCCATCCCGTTCCGCACCTTCAGCTAAAGCTTGATGGAGCGATCGCGGCATCCTGAGCATGGTTTTGCCGCTATATTGCGTATTCGTAGAAGGTAATGGAATTGAGTCTCCATGTTGATGAGCCGTTTTTAGCCATAGTTGACGTGCATCATCAATCATTTCTACCGCTTCCTCAGCCGTATCTCCTTGAGTAATACATCCTGGTAAATCTTTGATTTCGGCAACATATCCTCCATCAGGATCGGGATATAACATGATGGGATACTGTAAATTCAAGTAGTACTCTAAACTACACTTGTCAACGATCTTGCTGTTCATACCATTCCTCCAAGTTGAGGAGCTCGTTGATTTTTTTGATGTAAATCTTTTTGACCTTCTGACCGCCTTTTACCGGAATTGAAATCATGCGGCCATCTTCATGCCTAAAAATGTGGTGGCTACCACTAACGCTATCTTCGTGAAATCCAAAATTAACTAAAAGCTTTCGTACATCTGCAAAGACCAAGTCCGATGGTTCACTCAAAAATACCAATACCAACTTGTCGAATTTCGACATATTTTTTGTTGTCCTTTGGGAATAACCAATAAACTCTTCATGGGTACTCTCTTTCTCTCAAGCGTAAGAAATAAGTCGGCCAAGCAATGCTTTCTAGGAATAGATCACATCTAAGCTTGGCTTATTTTGTTACTATATACAGTAACATCTTTTTTTGCTATCAACGATCTCTCTGCTTTTGTTATTACAGAACGCACCACTCACAAGCTTTCTTAAAGAGATGCTCGCAGCCTACGTAAGCTTGCTAGGCTCTAATCAAAATATCGGTTCACGTAGCCACCGCATCACAGCCTTACAATATGAGTCAACTCTTCCAGCCAAACCCAACCGTTCGTTTGCCAAGTAGCGAAATTAATCGCAAGCTCTAGCCTAATGCTTCAGCAGTAAAGTTTTTTTATTTACCGTTGGGGTATCTATCCCAAGGTCTTCTGTAAGACCTTGACTCACCTTGCACTAATTTGCACCAGGAATTACTCCCTCTAACTGCTCATCGGCCACATCGTACAATTTGCGCAACTCCCGCAATTTTTCCTCATCTGGGTGCCAGAAACCACGACCATTCGCCTCCAACATTCGCCCCACAATATTGCGAAACGCCTCTGGATTTGCCTTGCGGAGCTTCTCTGCCATTTCTGGATCTAGCGCATAGGTATCCGCTGCTTGGTCATACACCCATCCCTCTTGAAAATTCGCAGTCCCGCCCCAGCCGATTAACGCCGTCATCCGTTGGGAAATCTCGTAAGCCCCTCCCGAACCTTGTGCCGCCATCGCATTGGCCCACTTTGGGTTCAGTAACTTCGTGCGGTACTCCATCCGCAACAGTTCGTCTAACTTGCGTGGCGTTGTGTCCTTTGAAAAACTTTCTACAAAACTCGCCGTAACAGCCTGCCCTTGGCTTTGCTCCGCTGCCTTTTTCAGCGCTCCTGTATTGGCGTAATACTCCTGAATATCCGTCAGGCCATATTCCACCGAATCAATTTGCTGCACAATCCGCCCTGTACTTTTTAGGAGCGTATTCAACACCTCAGGCCGCGCTTGACCCTTCTCCTGACGACCGTAGCTAAACGCATTACGACTTTTCCAGGTATCGCCTAACTCATCTCCCGACTCCCAACTGGAATCTGTCACCCGATCATTCACCAGCGATCCAAATTCGCCAGCAGGATTTGAAAACAACCGCGCCGCTGGATTGTCTACACCTTGTGCTTGTAAAGCCAACGCATGTTTGCGGATAAAGTTGAGATCTTCAGGCTCATCCGCCACCGCCGCACGTTGAAACAAATCATCCAGCAGTTCCAAAATATTGGCGAAGCTATCGCGGAAGATGCCGGATAAATTGGCCAATACATCAATGCGCGGACGCCCAAGCTCCAACAACGGTTTTAGCTCGTAGCGCACAATGCGTCCTGTCCCTTCTTTGATAGGTTCGGCTCCCACCAGTTCCAACAAAATCCCTAAAGATTCACCCTTGGTTTTGATAGCATCTAGACCCCAAAGCATCACTGCAATGGTTTCTGGGTATGCGCCTTGTTCTTGCAGATGTTGATCGATCAGTTGGCGAGCAATTTGACGCCCCCGTTCGTAGGCAGCAGGGGAGGGCATACGGTAGGGGTCAAGGGCATGGATATTACGGCCTGTCGGTAACACCCCTGGCCCATCTCGCAACAAATCGCCCCCTGGTGCAGCGGGAATATACTCGCCGTTGAGTCCGCGTAGTAAGTTGGTGAGTTCATCGGAGGTTTGCAACAAGCGGTTCCGAATGGCGATCGCCTGATCCAGATGTTCTGTCAATGCTGGGTCCAGTTGCAATTTATCCCCTGAATGGGTGCGACGGTGTTCAGCATCAATGGCAGCAAGGGCCGCGGATTGATCTTGACCGTTGGCGATCGCATCTATGGCAACCGTTGGCACTGCATCTGCAAAGTAAGCACTGAGGTAACTGGCGATCGCGTATGGATCAGGCGTTTGGCCAAGAACATGTAGCCCAGAGGAGAATAAGCGATTTTCTAAGACCAGCAGGTAATCGTATAACTGCGCGAGGTAATCTCGGAAGGCATGGGCACTAAATAACCGCACATTTTCTGGCGTGAACTCGATGCCTAAGCGTTTTGCTTCCGCAAAGGGACAATCCGCATCAATGCCTGTATCAATAACCTTTTTGGAGATGGCTTCTCGGAGCACCTCGTTTTTTATCGGGTCTTCGCGATACTCGGCAATCAAATCTTTTAGGGTTGCCAGCTCCTTATATAAATCAGCGCGACCGTAGGGCGGCACATTATGAGAAATCAGCACGCCATAACCACGTCGCTTTGCCAGCATGGATTCGGAAGGATTATTGGCGGCATAAATATATAGATTGGGCAAGTTGCCAAGCAACAGGTCTGGCCAGGAATAGCCCGTGTTGCCCAACGGTGAACCCGGTAGCCATTCTACGGTGCCATGCATCCCAAAATGGATCACCGCATCGGCACCAAAGTCCTTTTGCAACCATTGGTAAAAGGCTGCGTACTGAGGATGGGGCGTCATATCCCGCTCGAACATGAGGCGCATGGGGTCACCCAAAATGCCCAAGGGCGGCTGTACCCCGATCCAAATGTTACCCAGTTGCACACCACCTAGCATGAACTGATCGCCCAGGGTTTTAATGCCTGTGCCTGTCAGGCTTTGCCATTGGGTTTCAATGCGATGCGTAGATAAGTACCCCAGCCATTGTTCCAGGTTGCGCACCGATACCGTAGTGTTGGGGCGATCGCCATAGGCATTGTCTGCTTGGCGCACTTGTTCGATCAATGCTTCGCCATCTTCGGGCCAGTCTGCCACGGTATAGCCTTGTTCTTTCAGGGCTTGGAGCAATTTGACCAAAGATTTTGGGACATTCAAGAGGGCCGCAGTCCCGGTTGCACCATACCCAGGCGGAAAACCATAGAGCACAATCGCAACTTTGCGATCTTGGGGCGCTTTGCGACGCAGCCGAATCCAATAGTGTAATCGTCCTGTTAAACGCTTCACCCGTTCTGGAATGAGGTAAATATCATTGCCCACCAAGCCGCCGAGGGGAATGGTATCAATGGCTCCATCCAGTTCGGGCAAGGCGTAGAGAACCACACTTTGCAATCCGCCAATGCCCTGACGCGTCCAGCTATGAATATCTTGAATTAAAAGGGGTGCAGCGACGAGGTAGGGCACATTTTTGGCCTTCAGAATGCGACTGGCCACTTCCACTTGCCGTCCGGCTTCCATTGACCCCGCTGGGCCACCCACCAAAGGAAACCCAATGGTCGAAACAACCGCATCCACACAAATCGCGTCTGATGAGAGGGATGACGTCTCGACAATTGAGGCTTGACGTTGAGATTGTTCATGGGTGGTTGTCATCAAATCCCGCACCGCAACGTGACCTTCCACACCATTGATAAACAGCGGCACTGGAACCAGGCCATCTTGCTCAAAGGCTTGGATCAGTTGTGGAATATAGGGCTGCTTTGTCACTACATGTTTGCGGTACAGCAGCAGGCCAATGATGGGCTGATGTTGACGCTCTGGATAGGTTTGGCGGTACCAGGCTAGGTAAGCTTTGGGCGATTCAAAGTACCCCAGGTATTGAGGGTGTAAAAGTCCAATATTTGGGGTTTCCAGGGGGGGTGGAATATCGCCGACAGCGCAATTGAGATACTTCTCGGCTAAAGTCCAGAACATGGATGCAACGTTATCTGGGCCACCTGCATTCCAGTAGCCATAGATAATGAGCCAGTTGCGCAAGTCCTGAACTTTACCGACGGGGATAAATTTCAGAAGTTTGGGGCCAATTTTCAGAAAGCTTAGATATCCGGCCAGTTTATCTTCTTCTTTACCGCTCCCGAATTTATCCAAGATGAATTTGACGGGTTTGGGCATGCCTTTGGGTTTGTCACCAATTACAAACTGACCCAGTTGGGTGAGGCTCATCAGTTCTAGGGCCGACTCGAATACGAGGCGAGTGGGAATGGCTTGGACGCGATCGCGCAACCACATGACTTGCTCGTAGTCGAAGATCAAGCTAGCGAAGAAGACATCGGCGTGAGCGAGAGCCGCAGCAACAGTATCGGGCGTAGCAGTTAGGTCGCGATCGCTAAATACACAAATCTCTAGGTCGGCACAACGGGCGATCGCCTGTTGGGCAGCTTGGCGATAGAGGTCGATATTAAAGGATTCAAACCCAGCAATGAGGACAATTCGTGCAGTCATGCTCAACCCATTGGCATTACCTTTCGATCTTAAGCGGGTCTGCCATTGGGTGGCGTAGCATTTCAATGCAGACTATCGCTTCCTCTCCAACTGTTTTGCGAATTTGAGGTTTCAGCATGAGACGACTCAGTAAATCTACATTTTTTCCCAAGCTGTCTTCTAAGTAGAGTTTAAGATCCATGTATCGATCAAAGGACGGAGGCTCTGCAAACTCCACGAGAATGTCGATATCGCTCTGAGAATGCGCTTCATTGCGGGCAACACTGCCAAAAATAGATAAAGATTTAACCCCCAGTTCTTTGAGGGATTCTTGATGTCGATGCAGAATAGCGATCACTAAATCTCGTTCCATAAAGTCTAGGTTTCGATTATTAATTAGGATGCGAACAATCCAACCCAGCTTTAAGGAGCAACATAATTTTATTAAGATTTTGAAGTTGTTCTGAATAAAAAACTAGCTCTCTGTTAGAGGAAGAATCAGAGATATTTTTCAACCTATTGCATGTGCTCTGTAAGTATTGGTAGGGCTCAGCAACCCAATCAATCGCCGTTTCGCCTTTATGATTTCGATGACTTGGGTTAGCTCCAGCCTCTATCAATGCCTGTACGCTTTCAGGATGTCCTGCAAATGCAGCATTCATTAGAGGAGTATTGCCATCTGCATCGACTGGATCGGGATCTGCACCATGTTTTAGCAAAGTAACAATTGCCGTGTAATTACACCCATCGCTAGAGTGGTTATAGTCTGCTGAATGGTTATACTCCTGAGCCGCACAATGCAATAATGTTGCGCCTCCAGCATCGCGTAAATCAACCTCGGTTCCTGCCTCAATAAGAAGGTCAATGACACGAGCAATTTTATGATCGTATCCATAACAATTTGACTGCCAACAAGCACCATTAACAGGAGAAATACCAATTTTTGGATCTGCTCCAAATCTCAATAATGCTTCAACAGCTTCTGGTTGAATGGAAAAAGCCGCATTATAGAGGTATGTCCAGCCGTTGCGTTCTGACTGTGTATTGAGATTGATTCCTGCATCTCGCATTAAGCAAACAATTTTGCAAAGATCCTCTACAGAAATTCTTTCAGAATCATCGAAATCGTGGTGGCACGTATTAGAGAAGATTTCACTGAGTACATCGTCTCCAAAACTACCTGTTGCATGAATATCAGCCCCCGCATTGATCAGTACCTCAGCAATCTCTGCTGTTTTGATTAGCATAAGCGGAGTATAGTTGTGACAATCCGCGACATTTACATCTACTCCAGCCTCTAGTAGTAAGCGAACGCACTCTAGTGAATTTGCCTCGACAGCACAAAATAATGGACTTTCAAAAGAATGAACTTTTGAGTTTTGGGGATGAAGGTTAGGACGGCATCCTCTTTGTAGCAATTGCTTTAAGAGCATCGAATCCCCAGTGCGACAAGCCTCTAGCAATTCATAATACGGTGTAGTGCTAGCCATAGAGAGCAGCTTTGCATCCCGAGTACCTTTTTTCGATTCTATGCTGCCTAATCGAGTCGTGAGCAATAAAAGGATAAATGCCTCCTATCACTTGGCTCAATAGACCAGCCAAAAACAAAAGCCTTTCGTTTAGAGAGGTCTCTACCTAGCACAGCGGTTCGCGCAATGAGCGATCGCATATATAGCAGCCGTTCGATAGAAATCAATGTTCAAGGGTTCAAACTCAGCAGTGAGCACAATTTATGCAGTGCTGATCAACCCATCAGCCTTATCCTTCGAGCTTAAGCGGGTCTGCCATTGGGTTGAAAACAAGCACAACACAGCATCCCGTTAGTTTACGATGTCCATGTTTTCAGCCTTTGAAAAGGTGAGTTGTACAAGATTTATCCCATTGCACTTGCCTTCTAGGCCATTCATTAAACCTGGGGAACGCACCATTGTATTTTCTTGCTCTGTAACGGTTTTCATCACTGTTCAGGAATTGCCAAAAATTCGCTTGCTCAATGGGGGGTTTCTTGATACAAAGTACAGGTATTAACCGCAAGAGGTGTGGAGTGATTTACGTGACGCAACCTGCCGATCAAGGCAAACAAAGCTTTGATCTCGAGCCTATCGCTTTGAGCCCAGTCATTGTGAAGGCTGCTCGTAGTATTTATCAAGCCTACGTGGATACCCACGGCAGCAAACAGCGCCCATTAGGCGTTGCCCTAGACCGCTATACCTATCGGGGACAACTGATTTTCTCCAACCAACCGATTTTATTGCCCCATGAATGTTTTGTACCCATGCAAGACATTGAACAGCTAGACATCGACGTAATAGACATGCCCTAAGCCATCACTGACGGAGACCTCTAAGCCTATGGATTCGCCTGAACTTTGGCTACAAGGAGGACTTGTCTTTGTTTTGGGAGCCTGTATCGGCAGCTTCCTCAATGTCGTAATTTATCGAGTGCCTGCCGGGATTTCGTTACTGCATCCTCCCTCACGGTGTCCTCATTGCAAAACTCGCCTGAAAGCTTACGATAATGTGCCAATTTTAGGTTGGCTATGGCTAAAAGGACGTTGCCGCTATTGTCATTCCTCTATTTCTGTACGCTATCCGCTCATTGAGGCGGTGACGGCTGTTTTATTTGTGCTGACTTACCTCAAGTTTGGCTGGACACTACAAACGCTAGGCTACTGCTTATTCTTAAGCTGGCTCCTAGCGTTAACCATGATTGACCTAGACTTGATGATTTTGCCCAACCCTCTGACCCAATCAGGGGTGATTGCAGGCTGGATTTTTCAAGGTGCGATCGCCTTTAGCCAAACGCCCACTTGGGTTGGAGTCTGCCAAGGCGTGATCGGCGCATTCGTAGCATCCATCATTGGCTTGTGGCTCTTCGATGCCATTCGCATTGTGGGTGCTTGGGTTTTTAACCAAGATGCTATGGGCGGTGGCGATCCAAAATTAGCCGCGATGATTGGAGCTTGGCTAGGCTCGCCATTGATGCTCGTCGCTTCATTTTTAGCTTGTCTGGTGGGCAGCGTCATCGGCATTGGTGGAATTGCCCTCGGACTACTCGGACGACGCCAAGCCATTCCCTTCGGTCCTTATTTAGCCTTGGGTGCCGCGTTATCTGCCTTTTTTGGCACGTCGCTGATTGCCCTCTATCGCAGTTGGATAGGTCTGTAGCGTTCCCTCACTCTGCTTAGGTAAAGGCAACCAATGCAACACCAATCCCAATCGCAGCCATGCCGAAGAATCGGCCTGGCACAACGCGTTCTTTTAAAGTAAATCGGGCACCTAATAGGCTGGCAGCATAGGTCAAAGCCGTTGCGGGTCGGACATAGCTGATATCTGCCCAACTGAGTAAACACAGAAACGTGAAAAAGGCGATCGCCTGACAGCAAATCCCGCGCAGCACATCAGCACTTGTCAATACACGACGGACAAATTCAAACAACTGTTGAGGCGTTTTTAACGGCACACTGCCAATCTGCTTCATCCCTTTCGCCAGAAACAAATCTCCGGCTGCATCAGCCGCCACCAGCACCCATACGCCCATCCAAACTCTAGCCATTGCAGAGGTTAAGCTAACCGCAAACAGTAAGCCCAGCATCGGCCTTCTGCTTTCCAAGGAAGCCGAAGAATCAGCTTGCACGGGTTCAGCGCGGTTGGCCCAGGTAATCAAAAACACCCCCACCGACACAAAAACCGTTGCAATCCAACGCAACAGAGACACTTGCTCACCAAGAATCAGCCATGCGAATAAGGCATTAAAAACATATCCAGACGCATGAATCGGCAACACATAGCTGAGGTCAAAGCGCGAAACCGCAACCAGATAGAACAGTAAAGAACTAATGAGAGTCGCAACCCCAAGCAGTATCCAAGGGCTTGTGAGTACATAGACTAGCAGTGCTTCTATAACGTGCAAGTCTAATGCTTGAACTTCGCCAAATTTTTTCATTCCTTGGCTGAGCCACAGGTCGCCAAACACCTGGGTTAGCACCATTAACGCCAATATCAATGCATTTTTCACAGTTAGCTAGCCACCTTTAGGAAATCTTTTTCCCTTAAAGCAACCAACCTGCACATTGGCTGTCTGCGATGCTGTTGACGCCTCAAACCTATCCACTCCGTTGATACTACAAACAGAACCCTAACATGGAAGGGTTATGGTTTCGTTTGCACAAGCGTGACAGCCATTTGAGGCTCGCTAACCCTGGCAGACATCACAGCAAATTTCAGCAAACTTCGGCGCCAAGAACAACTGCTTAAAGCTTTGCAAATGCTCCCTTATGGCGTTCTTTAAGATAGGCAAAAAATTCGCGACCTTCGCGTAGCCGACGGATAAGCATCTAAGGATGGGTCAACATTTCGCCTACAAAAGGACGAAGCTCCTTATCGGAGTTCCTAACTGCAACTGCCCCAACCCAAAGGAATGCACCCTGGACTGAGGCAGTCTAAGCAATCAGCGTGATCGTAGGCTTTTAGGCTTTATGACCTGATTTCGCCAACGAGCCGCAGCCTACTGGAGCAACGCCTCACCGCGACGGTAGAGTTCACGCGCATAGTCAGTCCAGGTTCCTTGTCCCCAATAACGGAAACAACTGGTCTGTACCAAAAGGTTATACAGCAGTGCTTCTACATAATCTGGGCGCTGTGTTGCTGAAGGGTCGGCTTGCACCAAGGGATCGTATTTTTCATGGAACTTGGCACTGAGCTGGTTCATGGGCTCTAGTACGTTCTCGTACCCTTGCACCCAACTGAGGTTGTTCGTCCAAGATGCGCCGTCCATGTGGAATTGATGATCCGTAGCCTTCAGCTCGGTGATCGCCTGTTCAACCGCCTCAGGTGTTGGGTTCTCGGGATTAACCCGCTGCCAAATCTTGTGCTGCTGTACGGCTTGACAGGAGGGAAAGTCTTCAAACTTAACGCCTGCTGCTTCAATGAGTTCCAGGTACTCAGTGCCATTGAAGCCAGCCACACCACCCGACTGCTCGCGCATTTCTTGCCAAGGACGTGGAAAATCACGGGGGAATTCGTTCATCATCACACCGCCATTTTCGCCATCAGCAATTTGGGTGACGAGGGAGGGCACTTCAATACCACCCAGCCGTTGGCGACCCCAGCCTTTCGCTTCATGGTAAGGCTGCATTTGCGCCACCAGTTTGGTATCCGAACCTTGGGTTTTAATCAACACTGTGATGCTGATGGTTTCCCCTTTAGAGTTCCGTGCTACAAGGCGGTTCGGGAGGTATTTTTGGGCCTGACTTAACCCAGAGCCATCTAAGTTTTCTAAAGAGTGCTCTTGGATCATCAACCAGCGATAGCCACACTCTTTGAGCGCTTTGACATATTCGTAGAGGGTATCGGGGTGGTTGGGGAGGTGCATTTCAGGGGGAGAAAATCCCTTAACGCGTTTGAGAGCCTCCTCACCAAAGAGCGAAGCAAAGTACTGTTGCCACGCTTGGATGTGCAGCTTGACATCCGGAATTGGGGTGGAAGGCACAACGGCATGGCTCCACATCGTGCCCAGCCATTCTACATAAGGCTGATACCGTGGATCGCAGGTAATGCGCTTGAGGCTATCGAGCACATCGGTACGCCCCATTTGGTCAAGGCCCCACAGCAAGTTGCCGGAGTAGTCCAGCATGATGCGTGGGTTACAGCCTTGACTCACCAACTCAGGAATAAAATCGCCCATGCGGCTATAGCACCAGGCAAACACACTCGCGTTATGGTTGTCACCTTCGCCTTGGTGCTCAAACATGTGCTGAAGGTTGCAAATCAGTTCACCATTTGCGCCTGCAGGAATCGTGGGCTGATGCATGTGTAGGGCGCAAGCAAACCCCGCAGTAATGGATTCGAGACGTAAATTAGAGTTTGGCAAGAAAATCGGTGCGTCGTTGCTTGTGATTGCGGCAATTTCCGATTCTCTTCCAGCAATATCGGGCAGTGAGTGAGAAGAATTCTGAAAAGCGGATACAGCGGGCATCGTTGCAGTCATCGTCATTATCCTTGACGCGAACAGAGTTCAAGATCGCGGGGTGCGATCAACAGATCATGCACTCTATGGTTTGCATGAATTCTGTTCATAGCATTTCACGACTCGCCTGGGGTGGGGTATGGTCAGGGCTGGAAAGTTGCAAAACTTGACGTAAGGTCGAACAGTAGCAAGGTATACCAAATGTTTTAGGGCTTACAGGATTCTCATACTGAAAATGCCGATAATTGATGCAGAAATGATCCCAGGCTGCCATTTGGATATTGAAGGCGCGAATGAGCAGGTTAATCAGCCACGGTTTTAGATCAAACTGAGTATAAATACGACGGTGGGTAAATTGACACAGCGTGGCGATCGCCGAATTAACAGTAATCGGCGCATTGCCCAACACCAACTGTTGCGACGGAGCCAATTCAGGATGCTGCACCAGTTGCAAAACCACAGTGGCAATGTCTTGGGCATGAATAAAGTGAAAACTCCCGTCTGCTTTCAGGAAACGGAGCAAGCCTGTCCACTTCAACACTTCTGGCAAGCCTGACGAAAGATGGGAGTACGGCTTGCGGGGATCACCGCCCACAACCAAGGTCGGAAATACGGTTACGACTGGAAATCCCAAGTCTAGGTCTTGCAACTTCTCGTAGCAGAGGGCTTTAGCCTGGACATAAGGGGTGCCTAGGGTTTTGGCTTCTGGAAGAACGGAGCGATCCCGCCCTAAAATACTCGCGGTAGAAAAATAAACAACTTGTTGGCAAATCTGGGGATCAAGGGCCTGAAGGAGAGCGAGCGTTTGCGTCACATCAATATTGAAGTCACCCCACCCAGTCGCGACCAGAATGGCGCAATGCATCGTCGCCAATAGCGGACGGAGGGGATCGAGATCTTGCATATCTCCTTCAATGATGGAGACACCGGGGCGATCGCCCATTTCCACCTGAAGTTTGGCGCGATCGCGCACCAGTAAAAAGAGGTCGTCGTCTGAGTGCTGAATAAATGCTTCGCTTAAATAGTGACCAATACAGCCACTGGCACCCGTAATTAAAATGCGTCGTCCGGCCACGTCAATCCTTCATTTGCTTCTAATGCAGGGTAACTTATAAAGCGCAACCACCGCTCAACGAGGCCTCAGGCAACCATCCAGATTCTCTCTTACGATCCAGCCTCTCTTCCCGTCCATTTCAGCACAAAAAATAAAAAGGGAGTGGATCGCTTCCCCTCCCTTTGGCTTAGATAGGTCTGTATATAGGCGCTTGTGGGCAAATGCCATGCACCCCTAGTCGCGCCCTAGTAGCGATACTGCTTCACCGTTTCAAAGAAGAACGCTGCATTCTCTTCGGGGGTGGTGGGCAGAATACCGTGGCCTAAGTTC
Source organism: Stenomitos sp. (assembly GCA_036704065.1). Lineage (GTDB taxonomy): Bacteria > Cyanobacteriota > Cyanobacteriia > Thermosynechococcales > Thermosynechococcaceae > JAAURS01. The sequence goes on along the minus strand of DATNQK010000452.1, from coordinate 4,976 downwards.
ATGATGTGGCGATGATTACCTGCTTTGCGGATGGTGTCATGAATGCGATCGCGGATGAAGTCTTGCGACCCAAACAATACACCCGGATCCATATTGCCTTGAACACCAATGTTGGGCCCTAGAATCCGACGTGCTTCCGCCATATCGACGGTCCAGTCTACGCTAATCATGTCAGCGCCCGAGGATGCCATTTGTTTCATCACGCCCGCACTGCCACTGACGAGCAGAATAAAGGGTGTATCGGGGTGGGTTTCTTTAACCTGCTGAATGACCTGTTGCTGATAGGGCAGGGCGAAGGTTTCATAGTCTTGGGGGCACAGTTGTCCTGCCCAGGAGTCGAACATTTGCACCACTTGCGCGCCGCAGTCGATTTGGTAGCGCACATAAGTGGCGATCGCATCCGCAAACTTAGACAGCAACTGGTGCAGCAACGCAGGGTCAGAAAATGCCATTCCCTTAATGACCGAGTAGGTCTTGGAACCTTTGCCCTCTACCGCATACGCAGCCAGGGTCCAAGGCGCACCTACAAAACCGAGAACCGTCGCTTGATTGCCAACTTCCTGACGCAGCGCCTGCAAAATCGGCTTAATAAAGGGCAAAGAAGTGTCGGGGTCGAGGGGAGTCAGGGCATCAATCTGGGCTTGGGTGCGGATGGGGGAGTGGATAATCGGCCCTTTGCCTTCGGCGATATCCATGTCGATACCCATACCAGGCATGGGCGTGACGATATCGGAAAACAGGATTACACCATCGGGAGCAAAGGCACGCCAAGGCTGTAGCGACACCTCAATGGCCACCTCTGGGATTTCAGAGCGCTCTCGGAAGGAGGGATACTTTTCGCGCAGGTCACGATAGGCCTTCATGTAGCGTCCGGCTTGGCGCATCATCCAAACGGGAGGACGATCGACCGTCTCGCCTTTGGCAGCACGCAACAGCAGCGGTTCAGTTGAGGTGGCGTTCACCATGATTATTAAAATTCTCCTTTTTAAACACAGCTTGGTTCGGCCAATCCGCCACTTTTAAAACGCACGCAGCTAGATTTTTTCAGGTCTATCGAACCAGCCCCGCTTGGTCGCGTGGCCCAGCTTGCAACGCTGGCGCAGGTGCAAACGCACAGATGCAGACGCACGGGCGCAAAACAAGCCTTGCTTTCACAAGGCTGCTGGCAAAACTGGACTGCTAGGGCTAAGTCTAGTTTATGATTTATCGTCCCTGTTTTGACGTCGATTCCTGCCACTGTTGCAAAGCAAGACGCTGCACTTCCTGAAGCGGCATCTGATGGCGACGTGCCAGTTGGGCACAATCTTCATATTCGGGCTGAACCTTAAGACTGCGATCGCCCACACGGGCCACTTTGAACCGCACCGCGCCCAAGGGGGTATCCAGGGTTTCGATGTGGCGCGACAGCACGGTACGCTGCTGCATCGAGCGACGAATGCCTAGTGTTGTCGTTTCCTGAAACAGCAGGGCTTCACAGGCATCGACATGCTGGGTGGGACACAACACCGTAATTAAAATGCCAGGGCGCGATTTTTTCATGCCAATCGCTTGGGTATAAACATCAACCGCGCCAGCGCGCAGCAACTCGTCATAGAGGTAGCCCACCACTTGAGGGCTCAGGTCGTCCACTTGGGTTTCTAAGACCACAATGGGTTCCAAGGCTGGTGTCTCACTGGCATGGAGTGGCTCTCCTAACCACAGTCTGAGCAAGTTGGGCAAGGGCAAATCATGACTGCCTGCACCGAGTCCCACCCGCTCCAGGGACATGGGCGGCGGTGCCCCAAAGCTTTGGGATAGAGCAACGGCGATCGCCGCACCCGTAGGTGTCACTAATTCTTTGTGAATGCCATTGTCATAGAGGGGGACTTGGCGTTGGGCAGCCAACTGCAATACGGCAGGAACCGGAACAGGTAGCAACCCGTGGGCAGCCCTTACGGTACCGCCGCCAGTGGGCCAAGCTGAACAAAAAATTTGCTCAATGCCCAGCCAGTCTAAGCCCACACAAGTTCCCACAATATCCACAATGGCATCAGTGGCCCCGACTTCATGGAAATGCACCGCCTCTGGGGGAATGCCATGAACCGCTGCTTCGGCGATCGCCAACGTGCGAAACACCTGCAAACTCCAAGTCTGCACCCGCTCCGGTAATTTTGCCCCACAAATCATGGCTTCAATATCGGGCAAATGTCGATGGGGTGCGTGCCCTGCCTCGTCATGGGCGTCGATGTGAACTTTCAGATAGGTGGCCCGCTGTCCCTGACGATGCACCGTTTCTACCGCAGCGTGATACGGTTCGGTCAAAGGTAAAGTGGCTAAGCTCCCTTGTACAACTTCCCAGGGAACCCCAGCATCCACCAACGCACCCAAACACATATTGCCAGCGATGCCTGTTGGGCAGTCAAAGTAAGCAATTTTCGCCATTTTGTATCGTCAACCACAGTATCAGTCTATGATGGGGGCGGTAGCGGTATGAGCGACCGTCATGGCCCAAGTGTACACCGTCCACCCAGACTCGCCCCAGCGTAGAACCATTGAGCAGGTTTGTCGTGCGCTGCAATCGGGTGCGGTGATGCTTTACCCCACCGATACGGTTTATGCGATCGGTTGCGACATGAATTCCAAGTCAGCGGTACAGCGGGTACGGCAGATCAAGCAACTGTCCAATGATAAGCCGCTCACCTTTTTGTGTTCGTCGCTCTCGGATATTGCCAAGTACGCCTACGTCAGCGATGCGGCCTACCGCTTGATGCGGCGCTTTGTCCCAGGCCCTTTAACCTTTATTCTGCCCGCAACGAAGTTAGTGCCCAAATTGGTGCTGAATCCCAAGCGCAAAACCACAGGGATTCGCGTGCCGGAACATGCCGTCGATCAAGCTTTATTAGACGTGCTGGGCAATCCCATTATTTCGACCTCCGCGACGGTGGGGTTATCCGCCGATGAAGGTTATTACTGCCCTTCTCCGACCTCTACCGCAGAGTTATTTGATGCATTCGACAAACTCGTAGACCTAATTGTGGATACGGGACAAATGCCCACCCAAACCGTATCTACCGTGTTGGATCTGTGTGAAGAACCCATCAAGGTTGTGCGCCAAGGGTTGGGTTGGGAGGCGATCGCCCCTGAGATAGAGTGGGAGAACTAAGGGGAAGGAGCAGGAGGACTCTTGAAGGCCGCCTCAACCAAGTGGCGGTAGAGCCGATCCACCTCTAGCTTCAGTGCGCTCGGGTTTTTAGAGAGCACATAGGGCGTGCAAACAATATTGGTAAGCGGCTCTGGCAACGGACGCCTAGCCGTTTGCAACCAAAACAAGGGTAATGAAGATAGCCAAGCATCGGGGGATAAGCGCTTGAGCCAGGGGGGAACTGAGCCAGGACAAATCATCACCTTAGGCTTCCAGATGCGGGCCAGCAGCTCGGCCTGATCTGGATCATCTACGGCTAACACCGAACAGCCATGATCCCGCGACAACTGGGCCAGTACTTCGAGGATGTAGGGCTCAGGCACCTCTAACGTCGAACTTTGATCTATCTGGAGCAACACCAGCGGTTGCGATAGTTTAGGGGTTACAGCGCGAGGGGAACGGTTAACGCTCACTGGGGAGGAAGCGGTGGCGTCAGAAAGGGTCGGCAACTGTTGGAGCGTCGCCAAAACTTCATGCTCCGGCAGCGGCCAAGACCAGATTGCCAAGGGGTCTGGAAAATCGCGATCGCATCGCTCAGGCACGGCATTGATCCAAATTAAGTGCGTTTGTGAGCGCGCGGATTGCTGGACGAGCACATCTTGGAGGCCCAACCACTCCCCCTCACTCGCACTGCGGCCATCCAGAATCAAGATATTGGGCGAGAGTAAGCTGATTTTTGCTCGTGCTTCCACGCCAGAATGGGCCGTCACAGCCAATTTATCGTGGGCTTGCAGAATGGACTGAATCCGTAGCCGCACCTCAGACTGGGCACTGCAAACTAAAAACAAAGGCTGCTCGGAATCGGGTTGCGCAAAGCGAGTGGTGTGGGTTAGATCGCGGGGAAACAAGATCAGCAGTTCCGCTTGCCGCTCTGGGTTCAGGCTTAATGCAATATCGCCGCCATGCAACTGCGCCAATTGTCGCGCCAGTAAGAACTTGAGCACCGCGCTACTGTAACCCGGCACTGGACTAGACTGAGGGCTTTCAGGCGGCTCCTCCAATTTATTTTGTTCCTGCGCCGACAACCAAAACTCACTCATGCGAAGCGTTATAGCGATCCATTGTCCATGCGATCGCAGATTGAGGTCGAGGCGACTCTCGGCAGAACGCTGCGCGAGTAGATATCCCAACAAATGGGTGAGGAGTTGTTCAATGCGAGATTGGTCGCCAATCATCCATTGCTCAGCCGTATCCAGCGGCACAGTGTTGGCAATGGGAACCGCCAGGTCAGGAGGAGCGGTTTGCAGGATACTATGCACCACATTTTGCAAGGTTGCCCCCACCTCAAGCGGACGCAAGTGCAGCACAAACTGATGGGTACAAAGCTGGGCCAAATCGAACAAATCGTTAATGGCCAACAGCAACTGATGGCTTTTTTGATAAATCAGCGTGGCATATTGGCCTTCTCGTCCTGCAATAGACGTCGCAGAACGTTGCAGCACCTGTGCCAGCCCCATGATGCCAGTTAAAGGAGTTTTGAGTTCATGGCCCAGTTCTGGCAGCAGTTGTTCATGGATTAGTCCTGGCAGGGGCAAAGGACACACCAGAATTGTTGGCACCGAACCAGGCCCACCCTCGCTGCCGCTTAGGGCTGAATGAAGCGGACGGGCCGCGTAGGCGGCGTCATGGGGATCGGCGCTCATGTGACATTGCGCTTAGGAATGGCTAGGAACGGTAGGGGTAGCCATCCGTGTTGTTTCTAACACTGCGGTTCGTGCCCATCGATCCGCATACAGTATATCGTCTAAGACTGGCTGAGCAATATTTTGCGACTGGAAGCGATCGCAAACGGACT
>DATNQK010000451.1:0-18690 GCA_036704065.1 Stenomitos sp. | reverse complement strand
GGGTCATCGCGCAGCCACCGCTCAACCCATTTTAGTGACCCATGGCCCTCACGGTGCCGTATCCCTTGTTAATGCCGTTCCCATCGGGGCCACCGTTTTACCCACCACACCCAGTCAGGGGTATCCACATCTTATGGTTCGCGGACATGGCGGCGCTTTTATGATTGTGAATCAACCTCAAACCACACAACCCCAAGTGGGTCAACCCATGACACACAATCCTGGTTTTCCTAAACTCATGACCTTTGGACCTCATGGTGCAGCTCACATTACAGACTAGTGAGGCGGATCTGCGACCGAGCAAGACAAATTTTCCTGGAAGATATTACAGGCTTGTTGATGATACTAAAAGGCAACGTCAACAGAGGCTGAACGGTCTAATACACTTGCAATAGTTGCAGCAGACGTTCAGCTTCTTCCTGATAAAAATGGCCTGTTGACTTACAGGGAATCAAAAGCAAAATCCGATCAAAGGCATGCAATTTGTGACAGGGTACAGCCAAGGTCACTTCCAAGGGATGGTCACTGACCCATAAACAAAACGGTTCGCTTTGATATTCCGTTTGCTCACTATGAACCGAGCTTAAAAGCTCAAAGCGATATCGATGCAAGATATATTCGGCATCTGCAAAAGAGATACTGAATTCTGCACTAGTGCTATGAAAGGATGAGTCGTGCTCCCTATCCTGCACAGCAGAAGATTGAGAAGAGTGCTGGTGCGAATGTTCTTGTTTTGGATGAGATTGCCTGGATTCATTGGCAACAGAACGACCGGAGCGACTACCATACCATTGCTTAAGTGCTAAATAGGCATCGTTGAATTGCTTGACTTTTTCCTCCGCTTTGCGTTGGAGACGAACATTATGAGCAAACCTATCAGGATGCCAAATCATTACCAGATCCCGATAGGCTCGCTGAACTTCATCCAAAGATGCGTCAGGCTCTAACTCTAAAAGTTGGAAATGCGACTCAAACTCATGCATTGTCTAGCCAATGAGAGTTATTTATTTTATTCATCCTAGTCAGTTACGTTCAGTCAAAGCAATGGTAGGGAAATTAATAACTGGTACAGTTTGCTAAGAATTGGTAACTAAATTATCTTTTTGATACGGCTGAGGATTTGAAGTCTACTGCATGACTCGCAGCAAGTTGCCGAAGTATCTTGAACAGTCCTACATTGCATTGAACAACACAGTCGGCTTATACATTGTGGAGAGGTTTATCCTTAAGAAAGGAGTAAAGATATGGCACAAAGACAGAATAAGCGCTGGCTTAGAATAGGGCTGATAAGTGTGAGTGCTTTAATCTTAATTGCTGCTTTCAACAGCATTTCTAGGAAGACTTCGACTGCGGCAGTGACAATCCCCAACCCGACCATAGATACTTCCCCCGCAGAAACTCAGGGTGTACAAACGGCTGTTTTAGCAGGTGGCTGTTTTTGGGGAATGGAAAGTGTATTTGAACATGTGAAAGGGGTAACAGATGTTATCTCTGGCTTTTCAGGAGGAGATGCGGATACAGCACACTATGAAAGGGTTGGGACAGGTCAAACAGGTCATGCTGAGGCGATTAAAATTACATTTAATCCGGCCCAAGTTTCCTACGGTCAACTTCTAAAAGTATTTTTTTCGGTTGCCCATAATCCAACAGAACTAAATCGTCAGGGCCCTGATTGGGGTTCACAATATCGGTCGGTTATCTTTTTTACAGATGCTACCCAGCAACAAGTTGCGCAAGCCTATATTCGCCAACTCAACTCGGCCCATGTTTACAAACAGCCGATTGTGACTCAGGTTGTTCCTTTAACTCAATTTTACAAAGCCGAAGATTACCATCAAGACTTTATTAATCGTAATCCTAACTATCCTTATGTTGTTATCTATGATCTTCCAAAATTGCGACAACTCAAGGCTAATTTTCCCAATCTCTATAAGCTACATCTGTAACTATAGATTTTATGGTAGTCACCAAAATTTAAAGTATTATTTCTTAAATACCTTATCGTGTATTGCTTATAGATAAAATTCGCAATTTTTCGCAGACTCATACTGAAAAAGATTCTTCTTCAGAAAGGTAGAGTCATCAAGTCATTATCCCAAATAAATAAATCTTTATTTACTAGGAGCATATTTGCTTTAAAGTAAGCAAAACCTTTGGTTGTATATCGTAAGTCAGAGGAAAAACAAAGTTGTTCTGCTTAAGATTGGTGGGCAAGTATAAAAATCTCTATTAACTCACCATGATGGCTGAACCCAATACATCCGCTCAAAGAAAAATTCGATATGCAGTTGTAGGTTTAGGTTGGTTCGCTCAGGCTGCAATTATTCCTGGGTTTGACCAATCTGAAAATTCTGAACTGGTTGCCATAGTTTCAGATGACCCCATCAAAAAAGAGGCGATCGCAAAACAATATAATATCCAGCACACGTATTCTTACGATCAATATGAAGACTGCCTCCATAGCGGTTTAGTGGATGCCGTCTTTATTGCATTGCCCAATCATCTTCACTGCGAATATACCATCCGTGCTGCGATCGCTGGGGTTCATATCTTATGCGAAAAACCCATGGCAACCACAGTTGCAGAATGTGAGGCGATGATTCAAGCAGCGACAGCGAATCAGGTTAAGTTGATGATTGCTTACCGATTACATCTAGAAGAAGCAAATCTGCATGCGATTGAAACCGTTCAATCCGGCACCATCGGAGATCTGCGAATTTTTAACTCCCTGTTTACCCAACAGACTGCCCAGGGAAATGTGCGTCTTGAAAAAGATAAAGGCGGCGGGCCGCTAGAAGACATTGGAATTTATTGTATTAACGCAGCTCGCTATTTGTTTCAAGACGAACCCATTCAAGCCTTTGCTACGAGTGCGAGTAATGGGGAAGAGCGATTTAGTGAAGTTGCAGAGATGTGCTCTGCGATTCTCCATTTTCCAAACGGGCGGATTGCATCATTTGTGGTCAGTTTTGGTGCGGGTGGAGTATCGAGCTATCAAGTCGTTGGCACAAAAGGTGATTTAAGGGCTGAGCTTGCCTATAGCACCCATGGCGATATCAAACATACGGTGACAATTGAAGGCAAAAAGGAAGAGCGAGTCTATGAAGGTCATGATCAGCTGGGCGCTGAACTGGTCTATTTTTCCAACTGCATCTTACAAAACCAAGAGCCAGAACCTTCTGGATTAGAAGGGCTAATTGATGTGCAAATTATCTGTGCCCTTGAGCAATCTATTAAAACAGGACGCTTTGTTCCTTTAGAACTGCCACAACGACAGCACAGACCTAATTTGAAGCAAGCCATTCTAAAGCCACCCGTTCAGCCCCATGGCGATCTGGTACATGCAGCAGATCCTTCCCCTTAACTTATGGAAGGACAACTGCTGCAATTCCAAAGGTTTGACTAGAGCTTCAAATCTTAGAGAATCTGAGACTTCGTACCACTTAGGTACAAACTAGAGGCTCTAGTCTACCACCAAGTTCGGTCTCCATTTTCGTCCATCCGAGCCACGCGAATGACGTCAGAAATTTCTTCTGCATCCTTAACGTGGTGGAGTGCTTTCTTTTCGCCATTCGGATATTCCACCACAAAATAGGTGGGAACTTTAATGTGATCTCCTGTGATATCAGGCGAGTCAACCGCGAGTTGATCGCTTTTTTCTTCAATCGTTTGGGGGTGGTCGGCAATGCGATCGCCAGGGTTTGCGGTTAAATGTTGCTTGTTAACGTCAATCTTCCCAGACTCGGTTCGTTCATTAGCGGGAACCTCGGGGCTGTTACGGTTGCTTTCTAATGGGGAGTTCATGGTTAGTGCCTATTTGAATGCGCTACAGCCTGATGAAGCTGCTAGGTTTCAAGAATGGATAGGCTAGACATGCTTCCTCCAAATAGCCTTTAGGATCTTGGTTGATTAGGGCTAAAAGGCTAGCATTCTAGTCTATTGCTGCTACTTGCTTACATCAGAAGAAGGTTTCAATTCCTGAAACTACTTTTACCTTAAAGAGTTCTAACCTCTTCTTCCTCTGTCTTGATATAGAACCAAGCATCCCACTAAAGACACAGGAAATTGCAGGATTTGATATCAACCATGAGTATTTAAATTAAAATTCGATGTAGTTTGACACTGTCAACCCAAAATCATTGGGAAGCTAAAAGCGAACATTCTTAAACAGCACAAGACATCGAATTTCATGACACACATTAAAAATTCTGATTAATATTCAAGAATTCAGTATTTATTGGTTCAATTTATTATTAATTAGAGAGTGTTCGGGAAATTGGCAATTGCTCGTATCTTTTCACTCAATCCCCCCTGCCCCCCTTAAAAAGGGGGGAGCCACTTAAGTTTCACGTTTTGAGAGGGAAGAGTATTGGATAAAACGTTTTCGCGGTGTTGCCAATATGTATTCGTTCAAATGTGAATATTAGGTCATTCAAATTTAGATCCCCCTTTTTAAGGGGGACTGAGGGGGATCAAGTGCAACGTTTTTAGCTTTTCAAACACCCTCTTAGAATTGTGCAAGTGTGAAATCCAAATTCTCCTGCAAAACATGTTGTTCGAAGTCTCACAAAAAAAGAAGAGAATCTTTTTCTCTTTGCGAAAGCCTTGCTGTCTGCTCTGTCGGATTTGGATAGTAGTAATTGGAATCCTAGAAGTCAACGTGCTTGGTCAAGGGCTTATGCGATCGCAATGCATTGGATTGCCGAAGACTCACGAGGAGAATAAACTTCAAACCTACGGTAGCCCATAACCTAAAACTCAAAGGCAATGGGCTCGAACCGCCTCAAAATGTTGGCAGCTATCCCTTTGTTGCATCCTCTTGAAGCGCAAAGGGGTATTCTAAGGTTCAGGTTTTGCCCTGACTGCCTTTTCGTAGCTGTTCCCATGTCTATTGTCTGGACAACTGAACAAGTCTTAGCTCTGTCTCCGGATGCCAACTCCACTAAAAGTGGCCAGCAGTTGGCAACTGCTAACAAGTGGAACAACTTGGGCTCTAATGCTGCTGCCCTATGGGGCGAATGTCAAGGCAGCGGCAAATCTCCCTATCGCACCCAAATTGACTTGAGCGAACCCGCCTTTCGCTGTTCTTGTCCGAGTCGCAAATTTCCTTGCAAGCATGGTCTGGGGCTGTTTCTTTTGTTTGCTGCACAGCCAGATCGGTTAACGGCGGCGGATCCACCAGACTGGGTCCAAGAATGGTTAGAAAAGCGATCGCAAACGACCCAGAAAAAACAGACCGCTGCTTCCGACAAACCCGTTGATGCTGCCGCACAAGCCAAGCGCATCGCCCAACGCGAAACCAAAGTGTTAGGTGGCTTAGCAGATCTAGACCGATGGCTACGAGATAGCGTGAGTCAAGGGCTCGCTGCATTACAAACCCAACCCTATCGCTACTGGGACGCGACTGCCGCTCGGCTGATGGATGCCCAGGCTCCCGCCTTGGCCAAGCGCGTGCGTGGGTTAGCAAGCATACCGCAATCAGGGGAAGGTTGGCCCCAACGGTTGTTGGCTGAATTGGGGTCGTTGCACCTGCTGGTGCAAGGTTATCAGCGGCTTTCTACCTTACCCGCTGCTGTTCAAGCTGAATTGCGATCGCAAATTGGCTGGACCGTGAAACAAGATGAATTGTTCAGCCTCGCCAATCAATCTGACCCCACGGTTGAGCGATGCAGTGACCAGTGGTGGGTTTTAGGTCGTCGCGTGTTGGAAGAAGACGATTTGCAACTGTGCCGCGTGTGGCTGCGAGGCGAAACCACAGGCCGCGATGCGTTATTGCTCAGTTTTGCCCATCGCAGTCAGGCCTTAGATTGCCCTGCGTGGCCTGGAACCCGTTGGTCAGGTGAACTTGTGTTTTACCCAGGTCTATTTCCCTTGCGCGCTGCCATCCTCAGCCGAGATGTCAGTTCGACGACTTGGAGTCAGGTTCCAGCCGGGATGCAAAACACCTGTGATGAAGCGATCGCCCACTACCGTGCTGCAAAAGCGCAAAATCCTTGGCTTCCCCTATTGCCGATGCTCTTAGATGGCGTTGTACCGCTGCATCGGGAAGACCAATGGGAACTGGTCGATGCAGATGGATTCACATTGCCCCTTGAAATTTCTGCCCGTCGTGGGTGGTCTCTGTTGGCAGTCAGCGGAGGCCGTCCAATTCAAGTGTTTGGAGAATGGGACGGTTCTCGCCTTGTTCCCCTGAGTGTAGGGGCCGAGGGAAGTTGGATACTCATGGAGAGCCTACTATGAGCCAAGATTGGGACACATTAACCGCCGCTGCCCTTTTGGGCACAGATCGTCAGGCAACGCTGCCGAAGATTACAGAGGATGCCTTAGCACTGCTGTTAGAACAGTTAGATCCTACTGATGTTGAGGGTTGGCTGCTCAGCTCCGCAGGGCTGCTGAGGTCGTTCTATCAAGCAGGGCAATCTCTACCCCAGCAAACCCGCACCTTACCAGACCCTAGCCCAACAGACTTGCCTATTTATGCGCCTGAAGCTAGCCTGACCTACCTCAAACGCATGTTGGCAGGAGAATTTCGAGACGCTTTACCAGAATTTTTAGGGTGCTTACAGCAAAGTGGGCAATGTGTGCCGCCCCAATATTTAGCCCCTCTCTTGGATTGGGGGCACCAACGATCAGAACTGCGGCCTCTGGTTAAAGCCATCATTGGGTCGCGAGGTCACTGGCTGGCTAGCCAAAACCCTGATTGGTCCTATGCGATCGCCACGCCTGAGGCTGCCACTGCACAAGATTATTTAACGCTATGGGAAACCGGCGATCGCCATGTACGGCTGAATACCCTACAAGCTTGGCGGCTGGCAGATCCTGATACAGCGCGAGATCAAGTTACTGCAACCTGGAAACAAGACTCGGCCAAGGATCGTGCTGCATTTTTAGGGTGCTTCTCCGTTGGGTTGTCCTTAGCGGACGAGGCGTTTTTGAATAGTGCCTTGAGCGATCGCAGCAAAGAAGTACGAACCACCGCAATCGAGTTGCTGTCTATACTCACAGGTTCGCAATTTAGCCAGCAAATCGCCTTGTTAGCCACAGAACATGTGCAGCTTGAAACCAGTCGAGGCAAACTAAAACTGCGCGTTCTATTGCCCGATCCCGCCGATCCCAAATGGCAGCAATGGGGTTTGGATGTTCTGCGGCCTATCAAAGATCTGTTTACAGATCGGTCTATCAATGATGACAAGTACGCCAAACTAGGGGACAGAGCCCTCTTGCTGATGCATTTACTGGCCCTTGCACCCTTATCGATTTGGTCAGAGAAGGCCATGCCTTTAGAGTTACTGACTGCGGCGACTCAACACGAATGGGAATTGGCTTTGACCCACGGTTGGCTTTTAGCGGCTCAACGTCAAGCTAACCTGGAGTGGAGTCAAGCACTGCTAATCTGGGCTGCAAAAATGACATCTAACGCGAAACGCTGGCTGAAATTGCCAGGAACAGCGCTGGGTCAGTTACTCAAGCAACATCCCCCCGATTTTCAGCAGGACTGGATTTTGCAATGGCTACAGCCAGACACTTGGGGCACAGAAAAACTGCACCTCTTAAACGAAGTATCTGGGCCTTGGCCTTTGGCACTCAGTCGCGCCATTTTAGAAACGGCTCAGCAGTATCTAGCATCGCAGGAAGATGTAAAGCAAAATACTCGCTCTCAAGCCTATTGGAATGTTCAATATCCCCTGCGGAATATGGCTTTTTCTTTACATCCCGATACGGTCGATCTAGCGATAGAGTCTTTTAAATCCAACTACAGCCACTTACAATCTAGAGACTTTGACTTAGTGTGGCAGGTCTTAAAATTTCGTCAGCAAATGCACAGGGCGATCACCACTCCATCCGCTCTGAAGGATTAATCCCAAGACTGGGTTCCGGTGCAGCGACGGGTTATGCCGCACAATTTACTGAAAAGATTTACGGTTGCCATTACCTTGAAATTCTAAACCCCACCTTCTAGTGCCTCTATATCATTTAGTGTCAATGGTGCTTGGGCACTGTGGCGAACATACAACGCATAAACGGTGTCATCTCGAATCGTAAAAAGCACTCGATAAACATTTTTAGCTTTTCCATAAAGAAGTTGACGTACTTCTTCTGTAAAAATCTCATGCTCGACTGCTAATGCACAACGCTGAGGCTTTTCTTGGAGAGTAGCTATAGTGTTCATTAATCCGCGAAACCAACGATCAGCAAACTCAGGATTATGCTCTCGATACCAGCGATAGGCTTGTTCAATCTGAGATTCTGCAATTGGGGTAATTTCAACCTGAAATGTCATACTTTTGCTGCATTTCTTGGAAGAAGTCCCCAATCGGGCGAGATTGACCAGAGTTTAGTTCCTCAAAGCCTTGCTGAATCCCCTCAATCGTCTCCAACTGTTCTATCAGTTGGCGTAGTTTGGCAGAATTGATTTTGCCAGGGTCGAGAAAGGTGACAAGAACTTTAGAGCGATCATCAACATCTTGCGGTAGCTCGTTGAACTGGATCTGCCCATCCTGATAAATACCTTCGATGGTTTTTAGCATAAGTTGCCGTTTGGTTGATTTCTTCTTCAATTCTATCAGCCAACTTCAAAGGGCTGGATCTGTAATTCCCGCTTGCTCAAAAGCTTTGCGACGAGATAAGCACCCCTTGCATATACCGCAGTGTGTGTCACGGTCATGTATACAACTCCAAGTCGCACTAACTAATTAGCTCTAAATTTTTCACATCAAGCTTTACAACGTCGCCCTTATTTTTACTAAGAAATGAAGCTTGAGGTGAGAGGCTTATGTAAAGATCTTCTTCTACCAACTAAGAAAAGGCATCAAGAACATCCCGATGCAGTCGATCTGGCGACAGCATCTTTTAAATCAACTTATAGCCACTTACAATCTAGAGACTTTAATCTGGTGTGACAGGTCTTAGAATTTTGTCGGCTAATGCACAGGGCGATCGCCACCTCATCCGCTCTGAAGAATTGATCCCAAGACGGTGTAAGGGATTAAAGCATAACCTAATAGTGACTCACATCCTCGAAATGAAGGCTAACGTTGTGCATGCACTGATTCGGCGGCATCGGCTCATGACAAGGCGATTAAGTTGGGAGTGCTAATCATGGAACTCATCTGACACAAACTTGGTGCCGAGCGCTCGTGCCTTCAGATACCATGAGCGACTCAGCGTCGGATTTCTGTCCACACCTGGCAACCCGACATAATATAGCGTGCCAAGGTTGTGAGCGGCGAGCCCATCACCCAGTTCAGCAGCGCGACTGAGCAGTCTTACGGCTTTCGGGCCATCGGGGTGTACACCAAGACCAAGTTGGTATATGGAACCGGCGAGACCGAGAGCGGCCGGCATCTCAGCATCGAGCAACGGTAAAAGAATGCGGAGTGCTTCATCGTAACGCTCCGCATTGAATTCGGCCAAAGCGCGTTCGAACTCGGTCGGGGCATCCATCACTGTCTCTACGACGCCGAACGGCTCAAATCAGTGGACGGCATTGCAAAATAAGTATAGAAATAGCCTATGGCTCTGTTTCGTTGCATGCAGTAGTTAGACTATCTTACATAAAAGATATAAAAGGATTAAACTAATTATTTAAGATAAGTAACATGACCTAATTCAAAATTTCAATTGTGGTTCGAGTGGCTGTCCCGTATTGTCATAAAGCACTTTACCTTTTATCAACTTTTGACCAATCCATTCCAATTTTTTCACATATCCACGCTCCTTGTTTGTAGGCGTCAGCAAAACAAGATAAATAATTACATCTGCAAAGTCAAGAAATAATGTGTATTCAAGGGTTTTACAGTCTTGCATTTTTGCAGAGTTTACCACTCTAAGTTTACAATTACAATCTTCTCTTTCAATAGTTGGGACATATTCAAGCTGGACATTGGAATAGTGCTTATTTAACTTAATCTCTTGAAGTTCTAGGAGATTAGCTAATTTAGGCGCATTAGAGTCCTTATTGAAGAAATTGATATATATAAAACCTTCTAGATGAAATCCTTTATATCTCGATAGACCTGCGGGATATAACGATGCCAAAAAACTATTTATCTCTGTTCGTGAATCAATTATCCAACCAGGCGGAGCAGATACTATTGCACAATTTGAACCTTGATATGGAATAGCTAAAAAAATCTGAAAAAATTCTAAGTCTCCAAAATCAATTATCCGTAATTCAATATCTTGAGTGTCATAATTTGCACGATTTTCAGCAGCCTGAGAATAGCCTTTATTAGTTATCAATATCCCTTTGCTTGCTTTTAAATCTTGCAGAAAACTTAGGAATGACTCTACTTCTTTTACATCAACTTTTTTATTAAAGTACTTACAATCAACAATTATATTTAAGTTGAATTCAGCAATTTTTTGCTCTATTAGAATGTCAACTTGTCTCTTAACATTGGAAATTAAACCAACTCGACTGATGTTGTGTTTAATTGAAGCGTCAGGAAAAAGTTTTTGAAAATGACGAGTAATATAAATTTCATAGTCTTTCCAATTCTTGGCCATTCTGTCGGAACTATCAATGTATGGTTATCTATGATCTAACAACAGTGTTGAGCTGCGAACTCTGTAGGGCTAACGACAAGAGTTCATCGGTTCTAACGCAGAGCTAGTTTGCCATCATTAGGATACCCAAACACTTTAATTCGTATGTATGTAGCAGGTCAAACTAACAATAATTAGCTAGATCTCATCAGTCTATACGTCCAAATTGGCATATTAGGCTAATTTTTGTCCAACCATTTCCCCAAATTGGGGATATCGGTTGAATCCATCCGTCTATGTCACGCATTCGGCATATAGACTGAACTCGTCCAACCATTTTTCCAATTTAGAGGGATAGACCGATTCCCCTCAGCCTATATCTCCTATTTAGGGAGATAGGCTGAGTTTTCATTGCTCTTGATTAAGCGATGATTAGCGAGCTTCAAGTGTTTCTGCTAGGAAGCTGGCAATGGTTCCATACAACTGGCATCGTCAACTTTCACCGAATTAACGCGTGTGCTCACCGGAAACGCCTGCATCGATTCATCAGGGAACGGTTGCAGCAATTGTGCGACTTGCTTTGTGTCCTGCACCGTTGGGTCAAGCCATTGATCGTAAGCTTCGGCGGGAAGAATCACAGGCATGCGGTCATGAATCGGTTGCAGAAGAGAATTCGCCGCAGTGGTAAGAATAGTGCAAGTTTCAATGTCATGCCAAGATTCCCATAATCCTGCAAATGCAAATAGTGAATTACCCATCATCGAAAAGAAAAAAGGCTGTTTACCTTTACCCTTAATCGCTTGCCATTCATAGAATCCAGTTGCAGGAATGAGGCAGCGTCGGTATTTCAGCGCTGTGCGGAAAGAAGGTTTCTCGGCAGCCGTCTCGGAACGCGCATTAATAAGCTTTGAGCCAATCGTGGCATCCTTCGCCCAACTGGGGATTAATCCCCAGCGTTGCAGACACAATTCTCGCCTTCCTGAAGCTTGGTTTTGGCGAATGATAGCAATGGGCTGCGAAGGCGCAATATTGTAGCGCGGGGGAAAGTCATCAACCTTAGATAGACCAAAAGCTGAGGCTACTGCTTCAGGCGTTCCAGCAAGGACAAATCGACCACACATGAGACATTGTGCAAGTGGGATAAATAGCAGTCAGATAGCAGTGATGCAGCAAAGTTCTTCTATGCTATCTCAGGACAAGCGAGCCCGTCTGATGCCGTGAAGAGAGAGATTAATCCACTCTAAGAGGTTTTTTGAAGAGCTAAAAACTTTGCACTCGATCCCCCCTCAGCCCCCCTTATAAGGGGGGATCCAACTTTAGTCCCCTAAGATTCAGATTTGAAGCCCTCTAGGGGAATCAACTTTGTTACCCCACACCCTTGAGCTGACAACGAATACATATTGGCAACCCCGCGAAAACGACTTATCCAATACTCTTCCCTCTCAAAACGTGAAACTTGAGTGGATCCCCCCTTTTAAGGGGGCTGGGGGGATCGAATGAAGAGATAAGAGCAATGGCCGACTTCTCAAACACCCTCTAATATCTCTGACTTTAATAAAAATGCTCTAATCGGTTCCTAGCTACGAAATGTGAGCGCCGCATGGCAAAGGGGCAGTATAACGAATTGGGTTAAACCTGTATGGTAGAGGTAGCCAATCGATTCTTGCCCTCCTGAGCCACCATGTGCCAACTACTCGGCATGAACTGCAACGTGCCCACCGACATCTGCTTTTCATTCACAGGCTTCTGTGCGCGAGGGGGCAGTACTGACGACCATAAAGATGGCTGGGGGATTGCCTTTTTTGAAGGCCCAGGCTGTCGGTTGTTCATTGACGAGAAATCTTCAGCCACTTCGCCTGTGGCAAATCTGGTCAAGCAGTATCCGATTCATTCCCAGCATGTAATTGCACATATCCGCAAAGCAACCCAGGGAAAAGTGGCCCTGCAAAACTGCCACCCATTCCGCCGTGAACTGTGGGGCCGCTATTGGGTATTTGCCCATAATGGCGACTTACAAGGGATTGAGGAACCTACGAAAGGGCTCTATCGGCCCGTGGGTGATACCGACAGTGAACGGGCGTTTTGCCTGATCCTCGAAGCCTTACGCACTGCATTTCCCCAAGGGCAATTTACGACACTGCAACTGTATACAGTGCTCCAGGAAGTTACGAATCGCCTTTCGCAGCACGGCATCTTTAAT
This sequence comes from Stenomitos sp., assembly GCA_036704065.1. Lineage (GTDB taxonomy): Bacteria > Cyanobacteriota > Cyanobacteriia > Thermosynechococcales > Thermosynechococcaceae > JAAURS01. Next base: position 6,002 of record DATNQK010000451.1, on the reverse strand, counting down.
TATCTGCTCTCGGATGGTGTTCACCTCGTTGCCCATTGCAGCACCAACTTGCACTACATTGTGCGTCAGGCTCCTTTTGCCAAAGCGCATCTAGTCGATCAGGACGTGACGGTTGATTTTCAGGAACTCACAACGCCGCAAGATCGCGTTGCCGTCATTGCCACGTTGCCACTCACTGATAATGAAACTTGGACGGCGATCGCACCCAACCAATTGCTGCTGTTTCAAGATGGCCGTCCCCTTGACCCTGCAACCCTATGATCTGCCTTACTTAATAAAGTGCAGCGTGTTTATAAGCGTCTGGGTGCCAGTCTGATTACAAACAGTAGAGGTTGCGCCAGAATTTAAAGACAATCCCTCAAAGCAATGCATCAACGAAGGTTGACACTAGACTTGTCCTAGAGAACTTTTGTAGTAATCTAATGAGGACGCACAGGATATCTTGAGCGTGCCTCCAGTCCTGCGAATCCGATCCCAATACTTAAGATAGGTATCGATTCAACGATCTGGAGTGTTTTTTTGCCTAAACGACAGCGCCTTGGTGCGTTTGTTTGACTGTTATCTGAGTCCCTACCCGTGCAAGCCTATGCCTCGTCGTAACGACCTCCACAAAATTCTCCTCATTGGTTCTGGCCCGATTGTCATCGGTCAAGCGTGCGAGTTCGACTATTCCGGCACCCAAGCGTGTAAGGCTCTCCGGGACGAAGGATACGAGGTCATTTTGGCAAACTCGAATCCGGCCACGATTATGACGGATCCAGAGACGGCAGATCGCACCTACATTGAACCGTTAACCCCTGAAATTTTAGAGAAAATTATTGCCAAAGAGCGCCCTGATGCCCTGCTCCCCACAATGGGGGGTCAAACGGCGCTGAACCTAGCGGTGACGTTGGCAAAGACGGGAGTCTTGGATCGCTATGGCGTAGAGCTGATTGGGGCCAAGTTACCCGCCATCGAAATGGCAGAAGATCGCAAGCTCTTTAAAGAAGCAATGCAGCGCATTGGGGTGGGGGTTTGTCCGTCAGGGTTGGCGGAAACCTTGCAAGAGGCTCGGCAAATTGCTCAGGATATTGGCAGTTACCCCCTCATTATCCGTCCTGCTTTTACCTTGGGCGGCACGGGTGGCGGTATTGCCTACAACCAAGAAGAGTTTGAAACCATTGCCCAGTCGGGTTTGGATGCCAGTCCTGTTTCGCAAATTTTAATTGAGCGATCGCTGATTGGCTGGAAAGAGTACGAGCTAGAAGTGATGCGCGATTTGGCCGACAATGTGGTCATCATCTGCTCGATTGAAAACATCGATCCGATGGGTGTGCATACAGGCGACTCGATTACCGTAGCACCCGCCCAAACCTTAACCGATAAAGAATATCAACGCTTGCGGGATGCTTCAATCAAAATCATCCGCGAAATTGGTGTAGAAACAGGCGGCTCAAATATTCAGTTTGCGGTGAATCCTGACAATGGGGATGTCATCGTCATTGAAATGAACCCACGGGTGTCCCGTTCTTCTGCACTGGCCTCCAAGGCAACCGGATTTGCGATCGCCAAAATTGCAGCCAAGCTAGCAGTTGGCTATACGCTCAACGAAATTCCCAACGATATCACCAAGAAAACCCCTGCGAGTTTTGAACCGACCATTGACTATGTGGTCACCAAAATTCCACGGTTTGCCTTCGAAAAATTCCCTGGTTCAGAACCCGTTCTGACCACCCAGATGAAGTCTGTGGGCGAAGCAATGGCCATTGGCCGCACGTTTCAAGAATCGTTCCAGAAGGCATTGCGCTCCATGGAAAGTGGACGCTTTGGGTGGGGCTGCGATCGCGACGAAGACCTACCCAGCATGGATCAAATTCGTGCGGGTTTACTCACCCCAAACCCTGACCGCATCTATACCCTGCGTCATGCCTTACTCGCTGGCATGAGTGTCAGTGACATCTACAATCTCACTGGCATCGATCCTTGGTTTTTGAACCAAATGCGCGATTTGCTCGACACCGAAACCTTCTTGAAACAATCCTCTCTCCAGTCCTTAAAACAAGAAACCCTGTGGGCAATTAAACAACAAGGATTTAGCGATCGCCAAATTGCCTACGCAACCCACACCACGGAAGATGAGGTGCGTCAGTATCGCAAGTCCTTGGGTGTTGTGCCTGTGTACAAAACAGTGGACACCTGTGCGGCTGAATTTGCAGCCCTCACCCCTTATTACTATTCGGCCTACGAACCGGAAACCGAGGTTCTGCCCTCCGATAAGCGCAAGGTGATGATTTTGGGTTCTGGCCCCAACCGCATCGGTCAAGGTATTGAATTTGATTACTGCTGTTGTCATGCCGCCTACGCCCTCAGCGAAGACGGGTTTGAAACCATCATGGTGAACTCCAACCCAGAAACGGTTTCTACAGACTACGACACCAGTGATCGCCTGTATTTTGAGCCCCTAACCCGCGAAGATGTGCTGAATATTCTGGAGGCAGAAAATCCAGAGGCCATTATTATTCAGTTTGGCGGCCAAACACCCCTGAAGCTAGCGGTGCCCTTGAACGCTTACCTCAACCAATTACAGGCAGAGGCATCCTCAGACAGTTCCGTTAAAGTTCCTAAAATTTGGGGTACCTCTCCCGACTCCATCGATATTGCAGAAGATCGGGAACGGTTCGAGCAAATCCTGCGCGAGCTGAATATTACCCAGCCTGCCAACGGTATTGCCCGTAGCTTTGAAGAATCCTTAGTGGTGGCTCAACGGATTCAGTATCCCGTCGTAGTGCGTCCGAGTTATGTGTTGGGCGGTCGGGCGATGGAAATTGTCTACTCCGATGCTGAACTGGAACGCTACATGACCTATGCGGTACAAATTGAACCGGATCATCCCATCCTCATCGATAAATTCTTAGAAAATGCCATTGAGGTGGACGTGGATGCGATCGCCGACCATACAGGCGCGGTGGTCGTCGGCGGCGTAATGGAACACATCGAGCAGGCAGGTATTCACTCTGGCGACTCGGCTTGTACATTGCCAGCCCAGTCCTTGAGCCCTCAAGCCCTAGCGCAAATTCGCACCTGGACGATTCAACTGGCTAAAGCCCTGAAGGTCATCGGCTTGATGAACATTCAGTTTGCGGTGCAAGGGGAGCAGGTTTATATCATTGAAGCCAACCCCCGTGCTTCGCGGACGGTACCGTTTGTCTCCAAGGCGATTGGCAGACCCCTCGCAAAGATTGCAGCCCGTTTAATGTCTGGCAAAACCCTTGCCGAGTTAGGTATGACGGAAGAAATTATTCCGTCTCATGTGGCTGTGAAGGAAGCAGTATTGCCGTTCGAGAAGTTCCACGGCACCGATACCATCCTAGGCCCAGAAATGCGCTCGACGGGCGAAGCAATGGGGATTGACCTAGAGTTTGGTCATGCGTTTGCCAAGGCGCAACTATCGGCCCATCAAACGATTCCTCTTTCGGGCACTGTATTTGTGACGATGAATGATCGCGATAAGCACGCCATTATTCCCGTCGTCAAAGACTTGCTCTCGATGGGCTTTAAGGCGATCGCCACGGTAGGCACCCGCAAGGTACTGCAAGAAGCAGGGCTGGACGTAGACTTAGTCTACAAACTTCACGAAGGACGTCCCCATGTGTTGGACTGGATTAAAAACAATCAAGTGCACCTGATTATCAATACCCCTTCCGGGGAGGAAGCTCAAGCAGATGGTCGCCTAATTCGGCGTTCTGCGCTGACCTATAAAATTCCCATCATTACTACCATTGCAGGGGCCAAAGCAACTGCAGCCGCCATTCGGGCACTCCAGTCTGAGCCATTGAGCGTTAAGGCCATTCAGGATTACCATACCTCTAAGGCATAAAAAGTAGGTCTTTGCCCTTGGTAGCTGACAGGGAGTGGTGGAACTTTATTTAATTTTAGAAACTTGCAAACATTAATTTTTTCTTAATGTTGCTGTTTCACTGTGCCCCACTAAACCTTGTCACAACCTAAACAAAAGCCTGTCAATCCACTGTCACAGCGTTGTTATCTTACCAACACCAGATTCCTCATCACTATCACAACCTAATGCTGATCGGTTAAGGGTTGCTCCATTTGCATCTGATTAAGCTAGGGTGTATACACAAGTTGAGGAAAAAGTGCTTTAGCTCTCTAATCGACCAACTTTAGAGGGCTAAACAATCTACTTATCCTAGATAGTCCCAATGGTTGCTAGAAGCAGGACAATTTTCCAAAGATAAAGATTTACTTGAGAGGTATTAGGTTATCAAGCGAAACAATGGCTAATTGAGCAGCTAGTTCATCTGATGAGTCATTGTGCAACTGTACCAACAATAAAGTTCTCCTCATGAACAAAATTGCTGTCTTTCATTGGTACTCAAAGTTTTCGTTAAATATCTACTCGAATCTGCAAAACAAGGGCCTACGCTGGCTGATCATGTTTATTTCAAGCCGATTTTGCCTGGTACGCGATATTGTTGCACTTTGGGAGACTAGACCAAGCCAAGTGATGCAGCAAGATCCCTCTCTTGTCTATTCCATTGATCCAACCGAAGAAGCTCTGATTGTAAAGGACACGTTCAATACGATCGCCCGACAATTAAATGAGACAGGAATTTATCAGGGCCTTCAACTCAATCAGCGCATTATCTCTGAGATTGTTAGTTTTGCCAAATCCACAGCAATGCTGACACGAGATATCAAGCCTGCCATTACATTGACCTATGCAAGTAAAAAAGAAATACAAGCAAGCTTAGGAGAGCAAATCCTCAATGGAGATTACCCTAACCCAACTCAATCATGTTTAGCAATTCACCAGTTAGAAAATCATCCAATTTTGCACAGAATTGCTACGGATTATCTCAACAGAGAGGCGATTCATCAAGAAACAAGTTTATGGTGGGCATTTAAAAGCGATCGCAACCCGCTAACCGAAAGAATTGGTCCTGAAAATTTTCACTATGACTTAGACGATTACCGCAGTGTATCATTCTTCTTTTATCTCACTGATGTAACCCCGAAAAGTGGTGCACATCTTTATGTGAAAGGTAGCCATCGCCGCAAAAAGATAAAATACCAACTTTCACTGCTTAGCCGTAATGTGGCTGACACCGAAATTGTTCAGTATTACAGCAGTCAAACCATTGAAACTATTTGTGGCAATGCTGGATTTGGCTTTGCTGAAGATTCATATGGCTTTCACCGCATTGAATTACCAACAACAGAAGATCGATTAATGCTAAAAATTCGATTTGGTTTTCATCGCTATCTCAACAATTCAATTTCATCTGAGCCTACTCAAAATTGCGCTTCACCTTCTTGAAAACGTTTAGATTTTTGTGTCAGTTTTTAGATATTGTCAATTACTGAAGCATCCTAGAAATAAAATAGCGAAGTATGACAAGGCTACCTTTTAATATTTAATCGGTTGGTTTCATCGTTTGGCAACGTTGTTCATGGCCAAATACATTCATTTGCAAACGGGCTCCTAATCGGGGAACACAACCTTAGTCTTAATTACCTTCCGAAGTGAGTGGTTGTTGATCCCGTTTGCCATAAAAACAAGCAACTCTGGCAGTCTACTCCAACCGAATGGATTGACGGTGATCGCTATTCAAGTTGATTGAACTCAGAGTGATATTTTACAATTCCTGCACATCCTTCTAATGCACCTTTTTCCAATTCCAAAACCATAAACGCTTCATCGGGCACCGTATACTCGCATCTCAATCTCTTCTCTTTTGCTGGAACGAACCCAAATTTTGGATAGTATTCTGGATGGCCCAGCACGACCACAGCTTTAGCCCCTAACCGAGAACACTCCGCCAAACTATGCTGAATCAATAATTTTCCAATCCCTTGCCGTTGATATTCCGGCAGCACTGCGATTGGGGCTAGACCAAGCATAAATAAATGGTTACCACATTCTCCTTCAATTTCAACTGGGCTATAGAAAATGTGTCCAACAATTTGCTTGAGTTTGACAGCAACAAAAGAAACTGTAAAAG